>CAZGQH010000254.1:0-2972 GCA_964527575.1 uncultured Lachnospiraceae bacterium | reverse complement strand
CCCGACACCATGTTGAAGCACTGCTTGGAAAGCCCATCGGCAAAAGCGGCGGCATTCTTCACGACCTGTTCGGCATAGGATTTGAATTCCGGCTTCAGCGCTTCCCCGAAGGAGACGGCCTTGGCGGCGATGGTGTGCATCAGCGGGCCGCCCTGGGTGCCGGGAAAGATCGCCTTGTTGATCTTCTTGGCATATTCCTCGTTGTTGGTGAGAATCATGCCGCCCCGGGGACCCCGCAGGGTCTTGTGGGTCGTGGTTGTGACGATGTCGGCATAAGGCACGGGCGAGGGATGGAGGCCGGCCGCCACAAGGCCGGCGATGTGAGCCATATCCACCATGAGGAGCGCACCGTTGTCGTGGGCGATCTTGGCAAAGCGCTCGAAATCGATGATCCGGGGATAGGCCGAGGCACCTGCCACGATCAGGCGGGGCTTGTTCTCTTTTGCCAGCCGCTCCACCTCGTCATAGTCGATGCGGCCGGTTTCGGGATCGACGCCATAGGGCACAAAATGATAGAGCATGCCCGAGAGGTTGACCGGACTGCCGTGGGTGAGGTGACCGCCCTCGGCAAGGCTCATGCCGAGCACCGTATCACCGGGCTTCAGAAAAGCCACATAGACGGCTGTGTTCGCCTGTGCGCCGCTGTGAGGCTGCACGTTGGCAAAGCCCGCACCGAAGAGCTTCTTTGCCCGCTCGATGGCGAGATCCTCCACAATGTCCACGCACTGGCAGCCGCCGTAATAGCGCTTGCCTGAATAACCCTCGGCATATTTGTTGGTCAGAACGCTGGAATTGGCGGCCATCACCGCCTCGGAAACAAAGTTTTCGGAAGCGATCAGCTCAATGCCGTTCTGCTGACGGTCAAGCTCCTTTTTAACCGCTTCGGCAATTTCGGGATCGTACCCGGCGAGAAACTCCATGTTTTCGTAGATCATTTGGCTCTCCTCCACTTTCCACATAAATAATTTCGGTTTCTGTCCCTATTATACACATTCTTTTTCCACTTGTAAAGCCCGTGCCTTGGAAATCCGACAATTTTGTTGACATCTACAATTTTTGTTGGTATAATGAAAACAAAATTTCAATATTGTTTGACAACAAAGGGAGAAACACCATGAAAATCAAGCTTTGGGAGAAGGATATTCCCTATTACAACGAAGCCTGGGGAGATGAGCCCTGTCTCACCCCCTTCATCGCGGAGGGTGCAAAGACCTGCGTCATCATCGCTCCCGGAGGCGGCTATGAAGGGCGGTGTCAGGACCGCGAGGGCGAGTTTGTGGCCGAGATGTACAACCAAAACGGCATTTCCGCTTTTGTATTAAACTACCGTGTATCACCGTATAGCAATCCTGCCATGCTGGAGGATGTGCTCCGCGCCGTCCGGGTGGCACGCCGGGAGGCAAAGCACTTTGGCTATGACGAGGACAAGATCGCCATCCTCGGCTTTTCGGCCGGGGGACATCTCGCCTCTATGGCGCTGACCCATTTCGACTACGGAAGAGCGGACGGGGACGATACCGACAAAATTTCCTCCCGTCCCGACGCGGGCATTCTCTGCTATCCGGTCATCACGCTGGGTCCCCTCACCCATATCGGTTCCCGGCAGCATCTTTTGGGGGAGCGCTGGCAGGATGAATCTGAGGCCGATCGCTTTTCCTCGGAGAAAAATGTACGGGAAGACACCCCGCCCTGCTTTCTCTTCCACACGGCGGCCGACACCTGTGTCCCGGTACAGAACACGCTGATGATGGCAAACGCTCTGATCGAAAAGAAAATTCCCGTAGAACTTCACATCTTTCCCTTCGGCGGCCACGGCATGGGACTGGGTCAAGGGCCGGACACCCTGCACGCCGCCGCCTGGGCCCCCCTCTCGGTGCGCTATCTGAAAACCTATCTCGCCTGACAGAACGCCCGCCCGAAAAGACGACACGACAACGAAAGGAAACGCCATGGCACTTCTTCTGATTGCAGACAATAAAATGTACCGGCACGCGGAGGGGAAAACCTCCGAGATCAAAAGCGGAATTCTCGAAAAATACCGGGAAAAGCTTTACGACAACGCTAAACGCAAGGAATGGAAGACAAGCGGAAGCGGCGCCCGCTTTCTCGATCAGCTGGAAACCGAGGATGCGGAAGACAAGCTCCGCAATCTGTCGGTGAAGACCGATTCCCTGTCGGTTTCGGACAGCACACTCTTTTTCTCGCAGACGATTGACGGCGCCTCGGGTATTTACTCCAAAATTGGGGAAAATGAGGAAGGGATCGTCATCGCCGACAGCAGTGTCCGCTACGGCGAATTTGATGAAAAGGACAGAAGGCTGGCGGTAACCGCCTCCTTTGCCGGAGAGTGCCACATCGGCCTTGTCACCCCAGGCGTGCCGGAATGCACCATGCTCACCGAGGGCGAGACGGTCGATCGTCAGCCCGCCTGGTCATGCTTTGAGGAAAATGTGCTCTACTACAGCAGCGCAGGCCTTGCCATCACCAGCGAGGAAGAGCCGAAAGAGACCGCAGGCCCCTTTTCCCGGCCGCAGGCGACCTTCCGCGCGCTTGGTCCCGCCTCCCTCTGTCGGCTCGACCTCTCCTCCTATGAGATCGACGAGCTTTTTGCCGATCCCCGGCAGGACTTCGTGAAACCTTCTACCGACCGGGCAGGCAATCTCTATTTCATCCGCAAGCCCTACCGGGCAGCCGAGAGCAAAAATGTCAGCGTCGGCGGCTGCCTTCTTGACATTCTCCTCTTCCCGCTCCGGCTGGTACAGGCTCTGCTCGGCTTTCTGAACTTTTTCTCCATGGCCTTTTCGGGCAAGAGCATCCGCAAAAGCGGCTCCTCGGCCACCAAGACCAAGAGCGAGGCAGAGATTTATATCGACGGCAACCTAATCCGCGCAGACAAAGAGCTGAAGAACAACCGCAAAAAGGGAGACAAAAATCCCGGCATCATCCCCCGCTCCTTTGAGCTCTGCAAGAGG
>CAZGQH010000253.1:0-2989 GCA_964527575.1 uncultured Lachnospiraceae bacterium | reverse complement strand
GATCCGAAACGTAAGTTTGGCGTTGCCACCGGCTGCTCCCATCGCAGGGAGGGCGTCCCGTCCCGCCGCGGCACAGCGGGACGGGATGAGACAGGGAATCGGATTCGACCGGGAAACAGGCGGCGTTGACACGTCTCTCACCGAACACAGCTTCTGATCTTCAATCGGTGATGGAAAGGGTAAGGATGAACTGCTTTTTATGGAATTTGTGCGAATTATTTGACGGAGGACCCCGCTCTATGAGAAGGGGATGAGGGGTGGGAAAAGGTCGTATTTTGTATTCTTATAAAAAATTGATAACCATAAAGACAATTAGGACGAGAAAAATGAAGGGAGAACGGGTGGCTGCAATCGCTTATAAAAAGCCGCAGGCAAACATAGGTGTGTTTGCCTGCGGGCTTTCTTGTCGTGATAATGTCGGTTCTTAGCCGATTATGCAGCGGTATCGGGCTGCTTTTCAGGAGGCCGCGTCTTCTGCGGGGACAGCGCCGCCGGTGAGGGCGGACACCACGGCCTGGGCGTAAACCCGGCTGAGAAAATCATTGGGATGGTTGATGTTGTTGCCGGTCATGTGGTAATAGGGCTTGGTCTCTAAAAGAGTGCGGTGCAGCGAGGTCACCGGAACGATTCCCACTTCGGGGTAGCGCTTGGCAAGGGAATTCTTGTAATAAGTCTCAAAGTTCTGCTGGTTGCCCCAGAAACCGGCTGCTTCCTCGTTGGGCAGCATGGTGGAGACCAGAAGAATCTCGGTATCGGGCAGTGCCTTTTGTACGGCATCGATAATTTTGGCGATTCCAGCGGCATGGGTGCTGGGGGCGGAGCCGCCTTCGTTCATGCCGAAGGCCAGAACCAGAAGGTCGGGGGCATGGGCAATCACCCGCTCTTGCAGGTTGGCAAGACCCCAGTTGGAATCGGTGCTGGCAAGGCCGCTGTTGATATAGCGCACCTTGTCATTTTGATAGATCACGCCCAGATAATCCGCAACCATTTTGGCCCAGGGATCGGCATAGGGGGCTGCCTTGATAAACCCGCTGGCATTATAGCCCTCGGTGATGCTGTCTCCGTAAAAGACGATTTTGGTCTCTTCGCCGTTCTTCAGTTTTGCCAGTGTCTTGGGAAACTTGGCGCTCTCATCGGCGGGACGCGTCCCTTCCCAGCTGTCTTTATGGGAATAGGTCACATAGACATGGTAGCGATGGAAGGTGTCGCCCTCCCCGAAGCGAAGATTGGCGTGTTCCGGGATGCGGGTGGGGAAGGAGCCGCCCGGAATGGGATTCGTCGGATAATATTCCTCCACCGTCATGAAGGGAATTGAGGTGTTCTCGGTGAGAACCAGCCGGCCGTCCTCCAGCTTGTAATCCACGCCCTCTTTGTACTCGGTGGCAAGGTCGGACGAGCGGACAGACAGGATTTTGTCGGGGGTGTAGAGGAGGGGCGCTTTGTCCTCCTTGCCCACAAACATCACCGACTCGTTATAAACGACCGAGCCTTCCCAAAGATACTCCATCGAGGTCAGAAGGTCGTAACGGTCAAGCACCGGCTCTTTCTCCGGAACGGTCACTTCGCCCGGATCGGTGCTGGTCGTCGGTGTGGTGGAATCGGTTGTCTGAGACGGCGTGGTGTCCGAATCGCCGGGCAGGGAAGAAGAGTCGGCGCCCTCTTCCTTGCAGGCGGTCAGAAGGCCGAAGGCAAGCACGAGACCGGCCAAAAGGAATAGGGTAAAGAACAAATGAATTGGCTTTCTCTTGTAAAATAACACGATAAGCTCCTTTCTCCACAGGAATGTGAGTGTGTCGGGCACGCCACAAAGCAGAAACTTTCGGCCGGCCTGTTTTCTTCATTTTAAATGTTTTCTCAAAGGGATGCAAGAGCTCTTTTTGTACAAAAAAGCGTTTTTTCTTGCGGTAGAGCCTGCCCTTGGCCCGAAAAATCTCCAGTAAAAGGAATTTCCCGACAGAAATTCCTTTTATTATTTATTTTTCGGTAAGGATTGCTTTTTTTGTCAGATTATGCTATGATAGAGAAAAGAAGCGGTCTTCGTGGTCGTTTGGCAGGATTTTCGACAACATAAGCTAAAGTGAAACGGTATGGGTGACCGCCCCCTTTTTCCCGTAAGGGATTACAATTCGGAAAGTGAGCCCTGAATCCTATGAGCAAGATCAATATCGTTTTGGTGGAGCCGGAAATTCCTCAGAATACCGGCAATATCGCCCGCACCTGCGCTGCCACCGGTGCAGCGCTTCATCTGGTAAAGCCTATGGGCTTCACCCCCACCGCGGCCAAGCTGACGCGGGCGGGGCTTGACTATTGGGACAAGATGGAGATCACATATTACGACAGTCTGGCGGACTTTCTCGCCCGGCATGAGAAAGATCCCCTCTACCTTTTCACCTCCAAAGGCGCGAAGGATCACACCCAAGTGACCTATCCTGACACCGTCTACCTTCTTTTCGGCAAGGAGACGGCCGGTCTTCCCGAGGCGCTTCTCCGCAGCCATTATGAGAACTGTCTTCGCATCCCCATGCTGCCGGGACTTCGCTGTCTGAATCTTTCCAACGCGGCAGCTATTGCGGTCTACGAGGTTCTCCGTCAGAGGAATTTCGAAAATCTGACCGCAGACGGGCATACGACTTTTCATACATAAGGAGGGTACACTATGATCCGAGATACCGGTAAAACCGAACAGTACAACGAGCCGAAATCGCTTTTATATTCCGCGTACCGTCCCAATCGTTTTTTTCCTGTTCTGGGAAACGGCAGTTTTCTGGTCCGTCTGTCGGGCTACCACATCACCGGCTTTCGTCCCCGGATGGACGCTCCTCACGCTCTTTCACTGCGGGTGGAGCTGGATGAGGATGGGCTCGAGGTTGCCCATTTCTGGCGGCAGGATTCACTGGTACATCAGCTCTTTTTGGAGCCATGGGGCGCTGCGGGCGGTAAAACTTCTTCTCAGAAGCCGAATATTGAGATTCAGGATCAGCTTTTGGGG
>CAZGQH010000252.1:0-3015 GCA_964527575.1 uncultured Lachnospiraceae bacterium | reverse complement strand
GGGGTCGTCCTCAAAGCCCAGCTCGTAGAATTCGTAAAATTCCGGAGGCGGGGCGCCGATGGTGTCGATTTTGTTCACCGCCACGATCACCGGCTTGCGGGAACGGAGCAGCTTGTTGGCGATCTCCCGGTCGTCGGCGGTGACGCCGGCGTTGATATCGCACATAAAGACAATGACATCGGCGGTATCGATGGCGATTTCGGCCTGAAGGCGCATGTATTGTAAAATCAGATCGTCGGTTTGGGGCTCAATGCCTCCGGTATCCACCATGACGGCGGTGCGTCCCCGCCACTCGATCTCATGATAGATCCGGTCCCGGGTCACACCGGGTGTGTTTTCCACAATCGAGACCCGCTCCCCCGCCAGCTTGTTGAAGAGGGTGCTTTTGCCCACATTGGGGCGTCCGACGATTGCCATAATCGGTTTTGCCATAAGTTCGGATCAATCCTTTCTCTGGGGTTTCTGGAAAAGGTCTGTCAGCCAAGAAGAGTGCGGATGAAGCCCTCTCCGGTGGAGGGGGAAAGCCGGACGGGAAGGGAAAGCGCCTCCTCCAGCTCGGTGAGGGTGGTGTCGTCCAAGAAGCGGTCCTTTTCGTCCCGGAGCATCACCTCCGGAATAGCAAGGAAGTCGCCCAGCTCCTTTCCCTTCAGCTGATCGATGAGGTCGCAGCCGGTAATCAGTCCCGCCACCGTGATATTCTCTCCGAAAAAGCGGTTTTCGATGAGATAAACGGAGCAGGAGAAATGGGGGCAGCGCTCCTTCAGTTTAGCGACAAGCGAAGAGATCAGGCCGTAGGCGGCCTTTCCCGTAGCGATCGAGCAGGTGATTTTCCGGTTCGTATCGTAATCCTCGGAGAGATAGACGAGCTCCCGTTCAAATTCCCCCCGCAGAGAGGCGATCATACCTACGCCGTTTTCCAGCTGGGGATAGTCTTCATAGTAGTCCTCTTCGGGGATGGGAAGTCCGGCGGTCAGATAAAACTCATCGGAGGGGAAGACCAGCCGCGCCCCTTCGGTCTTGAGAAGTCTGTCGCCGAAGGCATTTACCTGGGCGATCACCCCGGCGGCCTCCTCCTTGGTGAAGGGTTCTAACGGATAGAGTCCCTCCCGGTGCTTGGTCAATCCGGCGGGGACCACCGCTACCGAGGCAAGGGCAGGACGGTAGGTGAGAAGGTCAGTAAGGGTGGCGTCCAGCGCATCCCGGTCGTTGATCCCCTTGCAGAGCACAATCTGGGCATTGATGGCGATGCCGGCGTCGGCCAGCTTCCGAAGATAGGAGAGCACCTTTCCGGCATTTTTATTCTTCATCATCGAGCAGCGCAGCGCCGGGTCGGTGGTGTGTACCGAGATATTCACCGGGCTGAGCCGCATTTTGATGATGCGGTCGATGTCGGCCTCGGTGAGATTGGTCAGGGTGATGTAATTGCCGAGAAGAAAGGAAAGGCGGGAATCGTCGTCTTTGAAATAGATCGTCTCCCGCATGCCCTTCGGATTCTGGTCGATGAAGCAGAAGAGACAGTTGTTGCGGCAGGTGTGCTTCTTGTCCATTAGATAGGTCTCGAAGGAAAGGCCGATGTCGTCGTATTCCTCTTTTTCAATCGAAAAGGTGAGAAGCTCCGGTCCGCGATGAATCAGCAGGGAGAGGGAGGTCTCGGTGATATAATAGCGATAGTCTAAAACATCGGCGATGTCGTTGCCGTTGACCGAGATCAGAATATCTCCCGGCAGAATGCCGCAGGCCTCGGCCGACGAGCCTGGCTCAACGCCGAATACCGTTACCATAGGATCCCTCCTTTTTCGCAAAAAGCTTTCCTCTCATTATATAACAGGCTCTTTTCTTTGTCAACTGTTTTTCCGCGTTAAAGCGTCCGATTCGGGCGCCATACCGCACATTTCTTGCCGGAAAGCCCCCCAAAAATGAAATAAGGAGCCGCCGCGTTTTCACGCAACAACTCCGTTCTTTCCACGCGCATACGCCGATCGAATCTCTCTTACTTGGAGGCTTCCGGCTCGACGATCACCGTGTTATTAAGCGTGCCGCATTTGGCGCACACTCTGCCGCGCAGCTTATATTCGCCGCATTTGCACAGTTCAAGAGTAGGCAGGTCAAGTTTGGAATTGCTTGAACGTCTTTTGTCTCTTCTCGCTTTGGATACCTTTTTCTTCGGTACTGCCATGGTAAAACACCTCCTCGAATAACCCCGATAATAGCTTACCGTTGTTTATTATACATATTTTTTTTCACTTGTCAAGAAGTTTCGCAAGAATCGCCAGGCGGGGATCCACTTCCTTCTTTTCGGAGCAGCCGCAATCGCCTTCGTTTCTGTCCTTGCCGCACTTGGGGCAGAGACCCTTGCAGTCCTCTCTGCAGAGATAGACCGAATCGAGATTCAGAATCAGATCCTCCAAAAGGGGAGTGTCGATATCGACCCGTCCCTCGGTGATCAGAAGATAATCGTCATTTTCGTCGTTCTGCAGGCGGGTGGCCAGCGTGCGGGTGAAGGTATGCTCGATTTCGCGGGCAATCTCTTTTAAGCAGCGGGCGCACCGGGTGACATAAGGTACCGTAGCTTTGGCAGTCAGCGTCATATAGCCCGCCATGTTCTTGACTTCACCCACTACGCGAACCTCTTCGGGAAAGGAGATATCGCCGAAAGGGGCGGGAGCAGGAAGCCGGTAATCGAAATTCAGGTGGGAAACTGTCCCGGACAGAATCGGTTTGACATCGATAAACAAGCGTGTACCCTCAAAAACTCTTTTTCGCAAAATGTCACAACTGGTATTATACAAAAAGAAAATCGGTTTGTCAAGTGCTTTTTTCCTTTTTTCTCGCTCTTTTGGGATTTTTTCCGGGGAAAAAAGAGACTTTTCTCTACAACGCCTTTTTGAGCTCGGCCAAAATGATCTTTTCCTCCCGCGAGACCTTCACCTGCGTGATTCCCAGGGCCTTTCCGGTCTCACTTTGGGAGAGATCCTTGAAAAAGCGCAGGTAGACGATTTGCTGCCGCCGGGGGGA
>CAZGQH010000251.1:0-3041 GCA_964527575.1 uncultured Lachnospiraceae bacterium | reverse complement strand
CATGTATATACCCCACCGGCACATCCATGCGTTCAGCTGCTTGTTCCGGCGTCATTCCGCTGTCTATAAATCTTCTACAGACCACTTTCATATTTTCGCCCACTTCGATAATATGCCGGTCCGGATCATAGAACCGAACTACACGCTGACCCCACGAATGCTCCTTGACCGGGTGAACATACGGAATGTTATGCTTCCTGAGGTTGTCTATAAAGCTATCAAAGTTGTCTTCTTCGAAATAAATTTCAAAGTTATTTCCGCCGAAAGAAATATCATTTGTGCCGATAAAAACTTGATATGTTTCCCGTGTCTGCAAGGCCAAACCGCCTGTCAAAGTCTTGTTTGCGCCAAGGTCCGTGATAACCTGAAGCCCCAGAATTTTTTTATAAAATTCAACGGTTTTATCCATGTCTGTTACAACCAACATAGGATTTTTAAGCTCCATTTCATTACCTCCTGTAACTATTGGGGGGCTCGGGGATCTTTTTCGTCCGTATCTCTGAAATGCGTGCCTGTTTTTCGTTCAGCAGCGTGATCTTCTCAATCGTCACCGAGGGGGAAGGGCGCGGAGCATTTTCTTGGTCGCATCCGGGATGCGGAAGCTTTCACAGGCCTTCCGGATCGTCATTTTCTGTACCGTGGGGTCGAGACGCTCCTCGATGAGATAGGGCAGCACCTCTTTTTCGTGATTTACCAGCGCGGTGGCGAAAAACCAGGCCGCCATCATCCGGATGTAATATTCCTCCCGGTCGAGGGAAGCGACCTTTTCGAGCAGGAAGGGGGAGAAGTGATCTCCCAGATAGAACGAGAGGAGAAGACCGATGCCGTAGCGCACGGTGTAGGCATGGTCGCTCTTCAGCCAGCCCTCGATCTTTTCGGCCAGAACTTCCGGCTTTTTCGAAAGACATTTGGGGCGCATCATGTCGCAGGTTGCCCAGTTGTCCACCAAGGGGAGAAAGGCCTCCAGCGCCGCCACAGCCTCGTCAAAGTCCCGCAGTCTCTCGATAAGGGTGGCGTGGAGATTGTTTTCGTCGTAATAGCGGTGGGGAAGGGCGGCGCGGAAGGCCGCGCTCTCCTCGGGGGTGAGGGTCTTCGCAAAACGCCGGAGCACCGGCATCCGCACACCGAGTACCGATTCCTTGTCGATTGTGGGAATCAGCTTTGTCTGAAAGTCCCGGTAGGTCGGGTCGGCAAGGGAGGCAAGCTTTTTACGGATCTCCTCCGGACTTCTCATAGAAGTACGCTCCACTCGGCACTCTTGAAGCCGACAAACACCCGATCCTCGGTGACGAGAATCGGTCGCTTGACCAGCATGCCGTCGGAGGCGAGGAGGGCAAGCTGCTCCTCTTCGCTCATTGTGTCGAGTTTATCCTTCAGGCCGAGGTTTTTGTAGACAAGACCACTGGTATTGAAGAAGCGGCGCAGAGGAAGACCGCTTTTTTTCTGCCAGGTCGCCAGCTCTTTTGCCGTGGGCGGGTCCTTCTTGATGTGGCGGTCTTCGAAGGAGAGATGGTTCTCCTCCAGCCATTTCTTGGCCTTTTGGCAGGTGATGCAGCCGGGATATTCAACCAAAAGCATGGGATTCTCCTTTATGTTCGGACGATTTTATTCCTTTTCGAAGGTCTTCTTGACCTCGGTGAGAAGCTCGCGGATCTTGAGGTGCTGGGGGCAGGAGTGCTCGCATCTGCCGCACTTGATGCAGTCGGAGGCTTTTCCCTTGCCCTCGGTGGCCGCCGCATAGGCTTCGGCGTTTTGGGGATTCTTCTCGCGCCGCTCGTCGTTCAGGCAGGCGAAGAGGGCGGGAATGTCGATGGAGGCAGGGCACTCGTCGGTGCAGTAGCGGCAGGCGGTGCAGGGAACGAGATCCCGGGATTTGAGAATATCGGTGACCTTGGCGGCCGCCTCAAACTCGGCCTCGGTGAAGGGTCTGAAGTCGCCCATGGTGGCGATATTATCCTGTACCTGCTCCATGTTGCTCATACCCGAAAGCACCATGAAGATATTGTCAAAGCTGGCGGCAAAGCGCAGGGCAAAGCCGGCGTAGCTTGTGCTGCCGAAGGCATTCCAGATATCCTTCGCCCGCTCGGGCAGGTTCACCAGCCGTCCGCCGCGGACAGGCTCCATGACGATGACCGGCTTGTTGTGCTTCACGCAGACCTCGTAGCAGAGGCGGCTCTGCACGCCGCCGTCCTCGTAGTCGAGGTAGTTGAACTGGATCTGCACCGCATCCATGTCGGGATGATCGGTGAGGATTTTGTCCAGCATCTCGGCGCTGTCGTGGAAGGAGAGACCTACATAACGGATCTTGCCCTCGCGCTTCAGCTCCATGGCAGTCTCGTAGGCTTTTGTTTTCTGATACTTGGGATAGTTGCCCCGGTTCTGGGCGTGCATCAGATAGAAATCGAAGTACTCTACGCCGCAGTCGGCCAGCTGGCTTTCAAAGAAAGGGCGGATATCCTCATTGGTGTTGAAGTAGTTCTCGGTGAGCTTGTTGGTGAGTATGTAGCTCTCCCGGGGATAGCGCTTGGTGAGGCATTCCCGCAGGGCAATTTCCGAAAAGCCGCTGTGGTAGCAGTGGGCGGTGTCGAAGTAGTTGAAGCCCGCTTCCATAAAGGCGTCCACCATTTCGGAAAAGGCGGCATGATCGATCTTGTTATCCTTCATAGGAAGGCGCATGCAGCCGAAGCCGAAGTTTTTCTTGACATTGGGAAACTCGAATTTCATAGCGATCCTCCGGGGCAATTGATGTATTTTCTCCATTATAAAGCTTTTCTTTCTGCTTGTCAACGGCAGAGAGGGGGATTTTGGTGAAAGAGGAGGGAAAAAGAGTCGGAATTTTTTGTGAAAAGACCTTGACAAACCGGGAAGGGTGATTTACAATATGAGAGTCGATATCAAATTGCTGCTTCCGGGCGAGTCGGTCTTTTGACCGTTTGGGGAACGGAGAAGCGTTTTTGTGATAAAGGAGTCTATCCATGGGTGAAAAATCCTACCGAACCAAACAGCGGGACAGCATCTATGCCTATTTTGCCGCGCATCCC
>CAZGQH010000250.1:0-3047 GCA_964527575.1 uncultured Lachnospiraceae bacterium | reverse complement strand
CCGCTGACGCGCGAGGAGGAGCTTGCGATGATCCGCAGAGCTTCCGAGGAGATTCCGGTCTTTTATTCGGCCAATATGTCGCTGGGCGTCGCCACGCTCTGCAGCTTTGCCAAGCGTGCCGCTGCGCTCTTCCCCGATGCGGATATCGAAATTGTCGAGACCCATCATGTCAATAAATTGGATGCCCCCAGCGGCACCGCTCTCATGTTGGCAAACGCCATGAAAGAATCCCGCCCCGGCGCCTCGATTCTCTGCGGCCGCAGCGGGATGAAAAAGCGGGAGAAGAACGAAATCGGAATTTCCTCTCTGCGGCTTTCCAATGTAGTGGGAACACACGAAGTGATCCTTTCCACCGAAAGCCAGACGATTACCTTAAAGCACGAGGCCCACAGCCGCGCCCTCTTTGCCGAGGGCGCGGTGGCTGCTGCCGAATTTCTCTGCGGCCAGAAGAAGGGACTCTACGACATCTTCGACATGGTAAAGGAGCAATAAGACGATGCTGACAAAGGAAAAGAAAAAAATGCTCTATTCGGATCTTGACATCAATTCAAAGGGACATCTGACAATTGCCGGATATGATACCATGACACTGGCAGAGAAATACGGAACTGCCTTATTTGTCATGAATGTAGACAAATTCCGGGAAAACTGCCGCGTCTACACCGATACCATGCGGGAATGCTTCGGAGAGGGCTCCTTCCCTCTCTTTGCCTCCAAGGCTCTCTCCTTTACCGGAATCTATAAGTTGGTGGCAGAATGCGGTCTCGGTACCGATATCGTTTCTCCCGGCGAGCTCTATACCGCCAAAAAGGCCGGATTTCCCATGGAAAAGGCCTATTTTCACGGGAACAACAAGACCGATGCGGATATCCGTTTTGCCATCGAGGCCGGTCTTGGCTGTTTTGTAGTCGACAACGAGACCGAGCTTGTCCGACTGGAGGAGCTTGCCGCCGAGGCGGGGATCGTGCAGAAAATTCTGCTTCGTATCACACCCGGCATCGATCCCCATACCCACAAGGCCATCGTCACCGGCAGCGTGGATTCCAAATTCGGACAGGCCATCGAAACCGGACAGGCCTTTGCCATCGTGGAAAAGGCGCTCGCCTGTCCGCATATCTCCCTGCAGGGCTTTCATTGCCATATCGGCTCACAGATCTTTGAGACAGAACCTTTCTGCACTGCCGCCGATATCATGCTGCGCTTTATCTTCGATGTACGGGAGCGCTTCGGTTATGAGGCCCGCTGTCTGAATCTGGGCGGAGGCTTTGGCGTGCGCTATGTGGAAAGCCATCCGGTCATCGATATCGCAGCGAATATCCGGCTGGTGGCCTCTCACATCCGCGCCCGCTGTCAGGAATTTTCTCTCACCATGCCGAAGATTCTGATGGAACCCGGCCGCAGTATTGTGGCGGATACCACCCTTACCCTGTATACGGTGGGCAGCGTCAAGGAAATCACCGGTTATCGCAACTATGTGTCGGTGGACGGCGGCATGACCGACAATCCCCGCTATGCGCTCTATGGCTCGGAGTATACCGTCATCACCGCAAGCCGTGCCGACCGCCCAGCCGATTTCTTCTGTACGATTGCCGGCCGCTGCTGCGAAAGCGGCGATCTTCTGCAGGAGAATGTCGCCATTGCAAGACCCGAGAGGGGCGATATTTTGGCGGTTCTCACCACCGGTGCCTACAACTATTCTATGTCCTCCAACTACAATCGCCTGCCCCGCCCCGCGATTCTTATGGTGGGAAAGGATTATGAAAAGCTGGCGGTGCGCCGCGAAACCTATGAGGATCTCTGCCTCTGCGATCTCGATATCTGACCTTTCAGAAAAGAAAGAGAACTATCTATGAAAATCGTTATTACCGACGCCAAAACCGTCACGAAGGGCGATTTGGATCTCTCTCCTCTTGCGGTCTACGGCGAGCTTGTCACCTATGACCTCACTTCTCCGGAAGAGCTTATTCCCCGTCTGAAGGATGCCGATGCCCTGCTCTGCAACAAGTCGCGGATTACCCGCGAGGTCATAGAGTCCTGTCCGAAGCTTCGCTACATCGGCCTCTTTGCTACCGGCTACAATAACATCGATATTCCTGCCGCCCGGGAGCATGGGATCACCGTCTGCAACGCGGGCAGCTATTCCACCGATTCGGTGGCACAGCAGGTCTTCGCCTATATTCTGCACCATGCCAACCGTGTCGCTGCTTATAACAGCTTTGTGCAGGCCGGCGGTTGGATCCAAAGTGAGACCTTTTCCCCTTTTGTCTTTGATATCAGCGAGCTTGCCGGCAAGACTCTCGGAATATTCGGCTTCGGCAGCATCGGAAAAAAGGTGGCGGCCATTGCCTCCGCCTTCGGTATGCGGGTGTTGGCCAGCACGAGGACAAAGCGTCCGGAGGAGGCCGATCGTCTGGGCGTACAGTTGGTCGATTTTGAGGCGCTTCTCGCCGAGAGCGATTATCTGACAGTCCACTGCCCCCTGACCGAGGCCACCAAAGGCCTCTTTGACGCCGGGGTTTTTGCCAAAATGAAACCCGGCTGCTTTTTTATCAACACTTCAAGGGGCGGCGTTCTGGACGAGAATGCTCTGGCGGACGCGGTTCGGACCGGTCATCTCTCCGGCGCGGCGTTAGATGTTCTGACCGAGGAGCCGATGACGGCTTCTTCCCCACTCTTGGGAATCGAAAATTTGATCCTCACACCTCATATCGCCTGGGCTCCGTATGAAACGCGGCAGCGGCTTCTCTCGATCGTTTCGCAAAATCTTGCCGCTTATCTTGCCGGCAAGCCGATTCATGTGGTTTCCTGAGCGGGCGTCTTTCAGATGCTTCTTCGGTCAGATTGTCTTGCTTTTTTCAAAAAATATCACGGCGCCCTGTTGACAAATCCGAAAAAAAATGCTATAATTACTGATGCGTTACGGGAACATCTCCCGAACGCATCTATCGGGGTGTGGCTCAGCTGGTAGAGCGCTGCGTTCGGGACGCAGAAGTCGCACGTTCAAATCGTGTCACTCCGACCAATAAAAGCCGGTGTCCTTAGGGACA
>CAZGQH010000249.1:0-3072 GCA_964527575.1 uncultured Lachnospiraceae bacterium | reverse complement strand
TCTGCGGAGCCCGGGATCTCGGAGAGGCGCTGCGCCGCATTCACGAGGGCGCTGCCATGATTCGTACCAAGGGAGAGCCCGGAACCGGGGATGTGGTGCAGGCGGTTCGCCATATGCGGAAAATGCAGGCGGAAATCCGCCGCCTTGGTTCGCTGTCGGAGGATGAGCTGTTTGATGCCGCCAAGGAGCTGCGGGTTTCCTATGAATTGGTGCGCTATGTCCATGACAATAAAAAGCTTCCCGTCGTCAATTTCGCGGCCGGCGGGGTGGCAACACCGGCTGACGCGGCACTGATGATGCAGCTGGGAGCCGAGGGCGTTTTTGTCGGATCTGGTATATTCAAATCGGGCAATCCGGAAAAGCGTGCTGCTGCCATCGTAAAAGCGGTGACCAACTATACGGATGCCGGCATGTTGGCTGCACTTTCCGAGGATTTGGGTGAGGCAATGGTGGGCATCAACGAGCAGGAGATCGAGCTTCTGATGGCGGAAAGAGGAAAGTGAAATGCAGATCGGTGTTCTCGCGCTGCAGGGAGCGTTTATTGAGCATGAACAGATGCTTGCCGGTCTTGGCATCGACAGTTTTGAGATCCGGCAAAAACAGGATCTCGAAAGAAGTTTTGACGGTCTGATTCTCCCGGGCGGCGAAAGCACGGTGCAGGGAAAGCTTCTCCGGGATCTCGATCTGTTCCGGCCGCTGCAGGAGATGGTTCAAACGGGTTTTCCGGTATGGGGAACCTGCGCCGGGCTGCTGCTTCTGGCCAGAGAGATTGTCAACGATACGAGGGTTCATCTCGCTACGATGGATATCGAAGCGGTTCGAAATGCGTATGGCCGTCAGCTTGGAAGCTTTGAAACCGAGGCTGTTTTCCAAGGAATCGGCAGGATTCCCATGACCTTTATCCGGGCGCCCTATATCGCATCGGTCGGTGATGGTGTGGAGGTGTTGGCGGAAGTGGAGAGAAAAATCGTTGCTGCCCGGCAGAAAAATCAGCTGGTGACCGCTTTTCATCCGGAATTGACAGGGGATCTGCGGGTACATCGGTATTTCGCATCCATGTGTCGGGCGCAAAGTATTGTCTGAGCGGCCGTGTCCTTTCGTGAAAGACGTTTTTTCTCAGGATCCTTTTTGTGCGCCAATAAGCGTGGCTGTTTGTACTATGTTTTTGTAAGTGGAACAAAATAATAAATAGAATCCCCTTTGCGTGGTCCTGAAAATTTTTTTCAAGTGCCTACTCTAAGGGGATTCTATTTTTATATCTACGGCAGGATTTTTTAGCGGGCAATTTTTTCTGAATTCTTTTCTTTTTTCTGCTGGCTGAGCCAGATCTTCATTACCAGTCGGTGGGGCAGAAGCTTGGTGGCCAGAACCTGAAGGCGAACCGGGAACCCCAAGATCGAGAGATCTTTGCCTTTCTCCATATCCCGGAGTGCGCGGAGCGCCACATCCCGCGGTTCATAAATTTTATTGTAGTAGCGAATGGTGTCGTCGTGAACGGCGCGCTTGAAAAATTCGGTATTCACCCATCCGGGACAGACCGCGATAACCCGGATCCTTCTTTCCTTCAGTTCCACATTCAGCGCCCGGGAGAAGGAGAGCACCAGTGCCTTGGTGGCGCCGTAGACATTGATGTAAGGCACCGGCTGGAAAGAGGAGAGCGAATCGATGTTGTAGATCCGGCCGCCCGCCTTCATAAAGGGAAGGGTGACATAGGTCATGGCGACCAGCGCTTTGGCGTTCAGATCGATCATGTTCTCGTATTCCTCCAGGGCGATGGTGGAAAAACCGCCGAACTTGCCGAAACCGCTTCCGTTGACGAGAACCGCTACTTCCGGCATTACCTCCTCCAACAGCGCCTGATATTCCCGAATGCTTTCTTTCTTCGAAAGATCAAGGGAGAGAGGACGGACGGGATAGGGGAGTATATCGGCTAAGGCTTTCAGGCGATCGAGGCGTCTTGCGATAACCCAGATTTCATCGAAAGCCTCTTTTTCGCAAAGAGCCTTGGCAAATTCCTGCCCCATGCCGGAGGATGCGCCGGTGATGACTGCAATTTTCATGGAAGAGTGATTTCCTTTCTTGTGGAATGAAAAAGATCAGGCTGCAGGGGCAAGCCGGTCGGGGAGGAAGATGCTTCCGTCGGATATTGTCTTGGCGGATCCGCCTTGCAGCTCGCGGATAATGTCATTCACCAGCTCCTCGATGCAGTCGTACGCCTCTTTGTCAAAGGGGGATGCGAGATCGTTATCCTCCAAGCATTTAAGGAAGGGACGGTAGCCGGTCTCATCGGTGATATCGAGATAGGTGCGAATAGCTTCGCTTCGATTTTCCCGGGAGAGCGCATAGATCTCAAGGGCGGGGATAGCCGACATGGCGTAGCTGATATAATAGAAGGGCGCACTGAAATTGTGGTGAACCGCCGTCCAGATATAGGGCGAAAGTTCTTCTCCGTAGCTCAGATTGTATTCCTCTGCAATTCTGGCAAAGGCCTGATTGGCCTCGGCTTGATTGGTGACCATACCGTTATAAACCAACTGCTGGAATTCGTCAAAGGCACAGCCCTCTAAAATCGATGAGAGGGTCTGAAGCAGCCGATAGGCGAGAAACTGTTCTTTTTCTCCCTCTTTAAGATTGTAGTACGGGGCAAAGAGCCATTCGTTTGCCTGGGACTGGATTTCCGAGACGTCGATAATCGAATCGCTTTCAAAACCGTTCCGGTAGAAGGAGAAGAAATGGCCGAACTCGTGAACAAAGGAAGCGACATCGTCTAAGTTTCCCTGCGTATAGAGGAAGAGATAGGGAACATCGTAGGAGGGAAGATAGGTGGTAAAACCGGCGTTCTGCTTGCCAGCCTCGTTGCCGATGCTGCTGAGGTTATAGCGCTTCATGTCGCGGTAGGCATTCCTCATCTCGGAGGAAATCTCCGTGGCGTAGCGCTCAAAAATTTTGTCATAGGAACTGATGGGATCATACGAGCTGTACAGCGCATCCTGCAGAAGGTCGGTGTCGAGGCTATTGGCCAGTTTGATCGCGAGGGGAACAATATACTGCTTGACGAAGTTATGCACTTCT
>CAZGQH010000248.1:0-3073 GCA_964527575.1 uncultured Lachnospiraceae bacterium | reverse complement strand
ATGAGCCCACCGGAAATCTGGACAGTCAGACCTCGAAAGAGATTATCGCACTGCTGCGGGAGATTTCCCGCGAGAAACTGGTCATTATCGTCACGCACAACTTCGATCAGGTGGCGGATTTTGCGACCCGGCACATCCGTATTTTCGACGGCGCCGTGGAGTCGGATCAGGTGCTTGTTGCAGCCGATACCATCCGCGAGCCTCTTCCTGATGTTCGGGACGAAAAGCTCGTTGGCCGGATGGGGAAAACGCTGAAAAACGGGCTGCATCTCGGGTGGGTCCGCTTCAAGGCCAAACCCAAGCTTTCGTTCTTTTTGACGATCCTGATGTGCCTGGCCGTGGTGGCTGCCTCGCTGGTCACTGCTCTTTCCAGCGATGCCTCGTTTCTTTTTGAAGACTCCTATTTCTTTACGCATATAAAGGGCCGTACCGTTATTGCCCGTAAGGATGGCAAAGTGATGCCGGAGGAAGAACTCCGGACACTTGCCGAGCGGGTAGGGGCGGAGCGCTATATGGCCAATGACTACCTTCTGGACCGGGAAGTATCCGGCTATCTGCCGGATTACTTTACCTTCCTTTCCTATATCTGTGAAGCGGACAGCGGCCTTATGCCCGATATCGGACGCCGGCCGGAGTCGGTGAATGAGGTCATGCTGTCGGTTCCGATCGGTATGCAGGCCTATTACGGGAAGGATCGTCTCGAAACCACAAAGCTCTACGGCGTTTTTGAAGGCTTCGATTATACCGTGGTCGGGGTGCATTATTTTTATGATAATACCAAGCCCTCCCGTATGATCTTTACCGAGGAAGGCTTTGCCTTTTCCAATTATGTGGCGATTTATCAAAATTACGATTATACCTTCAATATGACCCTTTCGGTCTCGGCGTCGATGCCGAACGGCGCTTCTTCCTCCGAGAGCTTCTCTTATGGGGGCAATTTACTTCGCATATCCTTTGCCATGGAGCCGGGAACCTATGGCCTCTGGGTACCGGATGGCGTGCAGGATCCGCTGGCGTCCTATCGGGAGAACCAGAAAAACAATCCCGATTACCGCTATACGATTTCGGGAACCATGACCGGAAACTACGGTGAACCGGATTACGGATATATCGATTACGGATATGGCGGTTACGGAATTTATCAGCCGGATAAGTCGATCGGTTACGGCAAAACCGTCTCCCTTTCGCTGGACGACTACCGCTACAGCGAAGAGGTACCCGATCTTACCGATCTTTTTAAGGACTACTATCTGCAGGATTGCGTGATGGTTTTGAGTCCTGATGTTTGGATGGCGTTCATGGAGAAATATAACGCCGTTACCTATACCCAGGCGTCGCTTTTCTTTGACGACGATGATACGGCGCACGAGAAAGTGGAAATGCTGCGTGAGCTTGGCTATGTGGCGGTGCCTTCCGATTCGGAGGTCGATCGGGGTCTTGAGGTGATCTTTGATGTTCTGGCCGGTCTGTTTGCTGCCTTTTTCTGGCTGATGGCCATGCTTTTCATCGCCCTCTTCTTAAATCTCTGCTCCAATCGCGCCATGATGTCCTCTTCGGGGGATGTAGCGATCATGCGGTCGATGGGTATTCCTGTCCGTGTGATCCGGGTCAGTGTTTATGTGCAGACCCTTCTTTCGCTGATTCCCGCCTTTCTCGTTTCGGCGGCGGTCTTTATCTTCCTGTATACCTACCCGCCTACCAATCTGTATTTTACCTTCCTGCACGCCCGGGAGTATTTCCTCGTGGCGCTTGGCGTTCTGATCATTGCCTGCCGGATGTCGCGGCGCTATGTCCGTAAGCTCTTCGGTCAGAGTGTTAAGAAGACCTTGAAAGGAGATGTGGGACAATGATTCGTATTCAAAAGGCCGATAAATATTATAATAAGGGCAAGCAGAACGAACTGCATGTTCTGAACGGTATTTCCCTGGAGCTTCCCGACAGCGGAATGATCGCTATCTTCGGGCGGAGCGGATGCGGCAAGACCACGCTCCTCAATACCATCGGCGGATTAGACAGCTTATCCTCCGGTGAGGTCTTTATCGGACAGGAAAATATCAAACGATCCCCCGATGTTATACGCAACCGGGATATCGGATATATTTTTCAGAATTACAACCTGAATAAAGAAGAGACGGTTTTTGAAAATGTGGCCGATGCTCTTCGCCTCTGCGGTATGACTGACGAGGCGGCCATCGAGGAACGGGTTTTGGCAGCCCTTCGCAATGTGGACATGGAGCGCTATCAGAAGCGCACGCCGGACACCCTTTCGGGCGGTCAGCAGCAGCGGGTGGCCATTGCCCGGGCGATCGTGAAGAATCCTGCCATCCTGTTGGCCGATGAACCCACCGGAAACCTGGACGAGGCCAATACGGTGATGATCATGGATCTTCTCAAGGCCATCTCCCGTGACCATTTGGTGCTTCTCGTCACCCACGAAGCCAATTTGGTGGATTACTACTGCGACAAGGTGATCGAGCTTTTGGACGGAAGCGTGAAGGGCATCCGGGAGAACGCCGACGCTCAAGGGTATGATGCTCGGGACAAGAATCATATCTATCTGGGAGAGCTCCCTTGTACGACAGGAAAGCTTCCCGGCGTGAGCGTGGCGTATTACGGAGAGCCGGTGGGTGAGATTCATCTGAAGGTTGTGAGCGTGGGCGGGAAGCTTTATCTGCAAAGCGATACCCCGTCTCTTCGCATCCTGGACTCTACCAGCGAAGTCAAGCTGAAGGAAGGCGAGTTTTCCGGAGCGCGGGCAGGGGATACCAAGTCGTCCTCCAAGAAAGAGCTTGACATGAGCCATCTTGCGCCTTTTGAAGGGAAGCGCTTCGGACGGCTCTTTGATTTCAAGAATTCGATGAAATTGGCCTGGCGCGGAAACTTTTCACAGAAGCAAAAGCGCTCCACCCGCCTTCTCCGGTTCTGTCTTGTGCTGATGGCGGTGGTGCTGGTCTTTATGTCGGCACGGTCTGCCGTGATTTTAAGGGACTATCGGGATCTGAAGCGCTCCTCCAGCGAGCGGGTATTCTGGCTTCCGCTTGAAAATCGACCCGATCTTACCGCACTTTATGAC
>CAZGQH010000247.1:0-3081 GCA_964527575.1 uncultured Lachnospiraceae bacterium | reverse complement strand
CCGCCGCCGGGCTACGGCGGCGTGGCCTTTTCATCCCCTCCGGCCGAAGACAATACGCCTGCCGCACCCGCCGCCGTCCGGGAGGAAGCCCCTCCCAGGGAACCAAAAAAAGAGCAGCCGGCGCGGGAGGAAAAGACTCTCTCCAAGGGAGCGGATACCCTGCGGGCGGTCATTGGCGCGTTGGGAGCCGCCCTTTCCCCCACCAAGATTCCTCCGGCAGCAAAAGCGACGGCGGCAGCCTCGCCCCCAACCGGTGCTTTTCCCGCCAAAACGCCGGCCGCACCGACGCCCCAGGCGGGCGGGCAGCAGAGCGAATCGAAACTTCCCCCGGTCTTCGGACGAAGCCGTGACAATATTTCGTCCCGTATCGGCGAGCGGCCCCGCGAAAACGGCCGGGATGAGTTTTCTCCCCGCGGACTGAAGCCCGCCAGCCGGGAAGAGGAAGCGCCGCGCTCCGATCCGGGCGGTTTAATGGCCGACTACATAAAACGACAGCAGGCAGTGAATGCGGCCTTGGCCGGAACCGTCCAGGCCGGAGGCGGCGGAGGGGAATATGTTCCGACCGGCAGCGGCCGGGCCGAAGCCGGCCAAAGCGAATCCTTCCCGGAAGAGGCTTCCCAAGAAATGATCCTGCCGGAAAAAAGCCCTGTACAGGAGGCCTCGGCTCGACCGGATGACACCGCTCGACCGGATGATACCGGTCGGCCGGACGACATCGGCCGGACGGAAAAGATCTCGCCGCTGCAAAGCCTCTTTCACTCCCGCTTTACCTTTGAGGAGCTGCTCTTAATGGGCGCCGCCCTGCTTCTTGCCTCCGGGCAGGCAGACGATGAGGCCCTTCTGCTCTTCAGCTTGATCCTGATTCTGATGGGAAAATAAAACCGATCCGGATGCGGGAACCCTTTCTCGGGTTCCCGCACTTATTTTATTCCGCCCACCCCTTTTTCTTTCCCGGCAGGATACTCCGAAGAAAGTCGGCCAGCACCCGGCGGTTCACCAGCAGAAGCAGAAGAAGCCCCACCCCCTGCCAGAGGATCCAGAAGCGGATCTCCAGGGTCATGACCAGCGCCATCCCCACCACAAGGACAAGGTTTGCGAAGGTCAGAAGCAACTGCGGGTCATAACCGATCAGCTGTCCCGAGAGGACAAGCCGGAAGAGGTACATGAAAAAGTAGGCCACCAACGTGGCAAGCGCCGCCCCCATGGCGGCTTCTTCCTCCCGGGTAAACAGGGGAATGAGAAGGAAGTTCAGAAGCAGGTTGAGAAGCGCCGCCACCAGCGCGGTATAGAGCGAATAGCGGCTCTTTTTTTCCACAATAAAGATCGTTCCGGTGAAAGAGGAGAGCGCCGAGAAGGCCATGGCCAGAGTCAGAACCGGGATATAGATCCAGGCCGAACGGAAGTCCGGACCGAACATGAGGTGGGAGAGCACCTTCGAAAAGGCCACGATGCCGCCGCTGACACAGAAGAGCACCGACAGAAAACCCCGGTAGACATTGGTGAAGAAAAGCGCTCCCTCGCCCCGGTCCCGCTCGCTGACCGCGGAATACTTCCAGGCGCTGTTGAAGATGCCGATCAGCACCATGAGCAGAGTGGGAATCTTATAGGCCGCCGCATAGAGACCGTTGACCGCATCGCTCTTCATAAAGGTAATCATATACCGGTCGGAGACATTGGTCACCCACCAGGAGATAGTGGTGGGAATCAGGGGCAGGCTGTAGAGAAGCATCGCCTTGAAGCTTGACTTTCTCAGCCCGGTCAGGGTAAATTCCCGCCAGAGCTTCCCCGCGATAAAGATAAACAGCGAGGAGAGAAGGTCGGCCACCGCCACCGACAGCACATAACCCACCACCCCCATCTTCAGGGGAATCAGAAAGATCAGATTGCAGCCGATGGTGAAAAGGGTATTGAGAATTCCCTGAAAGGCGTAGAGCTTGAACTGTGCCCGGGCGCGGATAAACTGGGAGCAGTTGGTGTGGATGGCCGAGGCCAGCACATAGACGATGAGCAGCCAGACATAGTCCCGGAAATAGGCGATATGGGAGAAGAGAAAGCCCAGCGGCAAAAGCAGAAGGCTGCCCAGCCCCACCGCCAGAAAGCCCAGGGTGAAGACCTCGTTTTTCCGGTACTCCTTGTCCATGGCAAAGCGGAAGACCGCCTCCCCCACACCGAGGGAGACGATCGGAATAAGCAGGGTTGCCATATCCGCAATGTTGGAAGCGATACTGTACTCTTCGTTGGTCAGAATCGAGGTGTAGAGCCGAACCAGAAGATAGACCAAGAGCTTGGAGCCCAGCGTCCCCACGCCCACAATGGCGGTATTCGAAAGCAGCCGTTTATACTTCTTTTCGGTGGGCATGGCGTCTCCTTATCGGTCAGTTGAATTCCTTTTTCAGGGAGCGGGAGAAGAGCGAGTTCATCACCGTCTTCGGATCGGCATTCTGATAGAGCATCTGATAGACCGCCTCACAGATCGGCATATCCACCCGATTGCCCACCGCCAGCTTATGTACCGCCTCGGCGGTATAGTAGCCCTCGGCCAAGGCAGAAAATTTCTCGCCCCGGATAAAGGCCTCGCCGAAGGCCCGGTTGTGGGAATACTGCGAGAAGACCGTAGCCTCGTAATCCCCCAAATGACAGAGACCGTAGGCCGAGCGGCTGTCGCCACCGAGAGAGCCGATCAGCCGCGCCACCTCGGTGGTGGCCCGGCTCATCAGCGCCCCCTTCAGGGAGGAGATGCCCAGCCCGTCCAGCATACCGGCAGCGATGCCGATGACATTTTTCGTGGCGGCGCCGATCTCGTTGCCGATGAGGTCGCTGCCGTAATAAAAGCGGATCAGGGGGCCGGAAAACTCGTTGACCAGCTTCACCTTCACCTCTTCGAAATAGGAGTCGATGACCATGCAGTTGGGCACGCCCCGCAGAAATTCCTGGGGATGACCCGGTCCGATCCAGACCGCCGGCCGGTTATCCCTCCCGTAATATTCCGAAACAATCTCCGACAGCCGCTTGCCGGTGGCAATCTCGATTCCCTTCATGCAGAGAACAAAGATCTTGTTTTTGGGGGCAAGGGGCTTCATC
>CAZGQH010000246.1:0-3082 GCA_964527575.1 uncultured Lachnospiraceae bacterium | reverse complement strand
GTGAGTCCTCCCCCTGCAGAGCAAGGCGCATGGAGGCGATCGGTGTCTTGATCTGGTGCGCCCAGAGGCTGAAGTATTCGATGCTGTCCCGATAGCGCCCCTCTGCCTCCCCCTCCTGCAGCCGCATCTTGCGGCAGAGCAGATGAACCAGAGCCTGGGTCTCGGCTTCCCCCTCTTTTTCGGGAGCCGGCAGCGAGTCGGGCAGCGACTCCAACTTGTTTTGCAGCGAAAGGAGCAGCCGGTGACGGCGCAGATGATGGCGGAAGTCCAGAAAAAGAAAGAGCAGTCCGAATAAAAAGGAGAGACCCACCGGATAGAGCACCGCTTCGAGCGGCAGCCGGTAGAGGGCAAAGGTGACAAGAAATATGACCGAAAAGAAGAGGAGCGCACAAAGCGTCTTCGCCTTCTGCCACAGGTATTCGAAGAAATATCTCATATAAGCCCCCTATATCAGCTGATAGCCCACGCCCACCCGGGTGGCGATAAAGTCGGGCAGTCCTGCTCCCTCCAACTTCTTCCGCAGCCGGCCGATATTGACCGAAAGGGTGTTTTCATCCACAAAGCTGTCGGTCTCCCAGAGGCTGACCATCAGCTTTTCCCGGCTGACCACCTTACCCTTCGCCGTCATCAGGGTATAGAGGATGCGGTATTCGTTCTTGGTCAGGGCGATCTTCTCCCCCTGATAGAAAAGACTGTTGTCCCCGGTGTCGAGGGTGGCGTCCCGATGGGAAAGCGTAGGGGCAGGCGGCGCAAAATCATAGCTGCGGCGGAGCAGCGCCTGCACCTTGGCGGTCAGCACCTCCTTATCAAAGGGCTTGGCCACAAAATCGTCCCCTCCCATATTCACCGCCATAACAATATTCATCTTGTCGGAGGCGGAGGAGAGAAAGAGGATCGGTACCCGGGATACCTTTCGGATCTCTCCGCACCAGTAATAGCCGTTGAAAAAGGGCAGTCCGATATCCATCAGCACAAGCTGGGGATCAAAATCGGTAAATTCCTCCATTACGCTCCGAAAATCCCGGACAGCCCGCGGCGTATAACCCCAGAGCGCCAGCTCCCGGCAGAGACCTGCCGCAATCCCCTCATCGTCCTCTACAATCAGTATCCGGTACATATTCCCTCCTGTTTTTTGAAAAATCCTCTGCTGCCTCAAAGGGTCAGAACGCCGGTGGCCACCTTCTCCCGAAAGACCGCGTCATGCTCAACAAAAAGCAGCGTGGGCCGGAAGGAAAGCAGCAGCTCTTCGATCTGCATACGGGAAAAAAGATCGATAAAGTTGAGCGGCTCATCCCAGAGGTAGAGATGCGCCCGCTCGGAAAGCGAGGCGGCGATCAGCACCTTTTTCTTCTGCCCGCCGCTGAAATCGGCCATGTCCTTCTCAAACTGAACCCGATCAAAACCCAGCTTGCGCAGAATGGTCTTGAAGAGACTCTCGTCGATTCCCCGCAGGGAGGCATAGTCCGAAAGCTTTCCCGCAAGATGGGAGGTATCCTGGGGGACATAGGAGATGACCAGCTGTGAGCCCACCGAAAGGCTGCCCTTTGCGGCGATATCCTCCCCCAGAATTTTCTTGAAGAGCGAGGACTTGCCGCTGCCGTTTTTTCCGAAGAGGGCAAGCCGGTCCCCCCGCTTTACCGAAAAGGGCAGCGGCCCCGTCACCTGCCGGTTTCCGTAAAAGAGAGAAAGCTCCCGGGCTTCCAGCAGGGTTTCCTTCGGGTAGTCAAGAGGCGAGAGCGCCAGGGAGGGATTGGCCTCAATGTCGTGCAGAAGCTTCGACTTTTCCTCGATGGCCGCCTCGATCCGCCCCTCTAAATTCTTTGCCCGCTTCATCATCTTGGCCGCCTTGTGCCCCACATAGCCGCGATCCACCGAAAGGCCGGCGTTATCGGTACCGAACTTGCCCTTCTCGGTCCTGTCCGACCAGGCGGAGGCGCGTTTTGCCGCCTCGCCCAACCGGCCGATCTCCTTTTCGTGCTTCTCGTTCTCACAAAGCTCAAAGTTGTCCCGCGCCTCCCGATTCGCCCACCAGGTCGAAAAATTCCCCCGGCAGAGCTCCACGCTGCTCTTGTTGATGGCGAGGATATGATCGACCGAAGCATCGAGCAGGGCCCGGTCGTGAGAGACCAGAATAAAGCCCTTCTTGCGGGAAAGATAGCGCCCCACCGCCTCCCGGGCTTCCCGGTCGAGGTGGTTGGTGGGCTCGTCGATCAGAAAGAAGCGGTCGGGCGAGAGAAAGAGCGCCGCCAAAAGCACCTTGGTCCCCTCCCCCTTGGAGAGCGTGGAAAAGGGGCGGTAGAGAATCTCGGCATCGAGGCCGAGCAGCGAAAGCTCCCGCATCCGCTCCCAGTCCTCACAGGAGGGACTGACCTTTTCCATCACCGAAAGGGTGTCCTCTTCGGGATTTTCCACCGGAAAAGGAAAGTAGGAAAACGAAAGATCGGAGACAATCTTCCCCCGATAGGCATGCTCGCCCATCAGAAGACGGAGAAGCGTGGTCTTGCCCCGGCCGTTTCGCCCCACAAGACCCAGCCGCCAGCTGCCGTCGAGTTGCAGGCTCAGGTTTTCAAATATCAAATCGTAGCTGCCTTCATAAGCGAAGGTCAGATCGGAAATCCGGATCATAGACATAAAAAGCCTCCTTACACAACGATGTCAAAAGCGGGAAAAGAGAAAAAAGACAGAAATCATCCGAAAAAAACACTGCCGAAAAAAACTTTTCAAAAAAGGCTTGACTTCCTCCCGTCCTACCCTGTACAATAGAATGGCAACGACAAAATTATAACATGACGGCAAAAGCCTGTCAACCTTCACTTTGTACCGGATTGTAAAACAAAAAGCGGTTGACGCTCCGCCGGAAAGGCAGCTCATGCTAGACAAAAGTATTCCCTATAAAAATGTCATTATGGAAATTACTCCCGACAAAATAGCCGCTCTGCCGGAGGTAATCCTTCCCGCAGGCTATCGTTTTTCATTTTTCAAAGAGGGGGACGAGAAAAACTGGGCGGCCATTGAGACCTCAGTAGACGAATTTTCCTCGGAAGAGGAAGCGCTTTTCTACTTTTGCCGGGACTATCTTCCC
>CAZGQH010000245.1:0-3085 GCA_964527575.1 uncultured Lachnospiraceae bacterium | reverse complement strand
GAGGGAAGCCAGCTTGGCCTCGGCCATGGCGCTCTCCAGCCGGGAGATCTCGGCGTGCGCCTCCTTGACCTCGCCGGTGACCTGGGCGGCGCGCTTGACGAGATCGGCGGGATTGGCCAGCTTCAGTTCCTTGGCAGCCGAGAGAATGGTCTCTTCCTTTTCCTCAAGAAGCGTCAGGGGGTTGAGACCGGTGGCGGCCTCAATCCGGCGGACGCCGGCGGCCACCGAGGATTCGGAGATGATGCGGAAGAGTCCCGCCTTGGCGGTGTTGTCGAGATGGGTGCCGCCGCAAAGCTCGCAGGAATCCTCGCCCATGCGGATCACCCGCACGACCTTGCCGTACTTCTCGCCGAAGAGAGCCATGGCGCCGTATTTCGCGGCATTTTCCTGATCGGTGACGATCGTCTCGACTTCGCTGCCCTTGAGGATAGCGCGGTTGACATCCGCCTCCACGGCGGCGAGCTCCTCGGGGGTGAGGGCTGCGAAATGCTTGAAGTCAAAGCGGAGGCGATACTCGTCCACATAGGAACCGGCCTGCTCCACATGGCTGCCCAGCACCCGGCGGAGCGCGCCCTGCAGAAGGTGGCAGGCCGAGTGGTTGCGGCGGATGGCGTTCCGGCGCTCGACGTCAATGGCGGCATGGACGGTGTCGCCCACCTTCACATTGCAGTCGGAGGCCGAGATAAGATGGAGATAAACCCCATCGGACTTCTTGGTGTCGCTGACAGTCAGCTCTTTTCCGTTCAGGGTGAGGATGCCGCTGTCGCCTACCTGACCGCCCCCCTCGCCGTAGAAGACGGTTTTGTCGAGGATCAGGGAGAAGTCACCTTCGGTGACCTGATCGACCTCCATGTCGTCGGCTAAGATGCCGATGACCTTGGCGTCGCATTCGGTTTCCTCATAGCCCAGAAATTCGGTGGGAGCAAAATCGGCCAGAAGGCTGCGGGAGGCATCGCTCCAGCCGCTGATGTTGGCGCGGGAGGCGCGGGCGCGGGCCTTCTGTTCGGCCATAAGAGAAGTGAAGCCGGCTTCGTCGATCACAAGGCCGCTCTCCCCGGCGATCTCCCGGGTCAGATCGATGGGGAAGCCGTAGGTGTCATAAAGGCGGAAGGCATCTTCGCCGGCCAGGGCCGTCTTGCCCTCGGCCAGAGTCTTTGTGATAATGGCGGAGAGCATCTCGCTGCCCTGATCGATGGTCTGGTGGAAGCGCTCTTCCTCAATGCGAATGACCTTCTGAATATAGGCGAGCTTTTCGGTGAGTTCGGGATATTCCGAGAGGTTCTCTCGGGCCACAACCGCCGCCACATCGGCGAGGAAGAGACCCTCGATGCCCAGCATCCGGCCGTGGCGGGCAGCCCGGCGGAGCAGGCGGCGGAGCACATAACCCCGTCCCTCGTTGGAGGGCACCACCCCGTCGGCCACCATGAAGACCGAGCCGCGGATGTGGTCGGTGATGACCCGCAGGGAGATATCGCTCTTCTTGTCGGCGCCGTAGTGAACGCCGGCCTTGTCGATGACGGCCTTCATGATGTTCTGGACGGTGTCCACCTCAAAGAGGTTGTTCACCCCCTGCATGATGCAGGCCAGGCGCTCCAACCCCATACCGGTGTCGATGTTGGGCTTGGCGAGGCGGGTGTAGTTGCCCTTGCCGTCGTTGTCGAACTGGGTGAAGACCAGATTCCAGAATTCCATATAGCGGTCGCAGTCGCAGCCCGGCTTGCAGTCGGGCTTGCCGCAGCCGAATTCGGGACCCCGGTCAAAGTGGATCTCGGAGCAGGGACCGCAGGGACCGGAGCCGTGTTCCCAGAAGTTGTCCTCCTTGCCCAGACGTACAATGCGCTCGGCGGGGACGCCGACTTCCTTGTTCCAGATGTCATAGGCTTCGTCGTCGTCGCGGTAGACGGTGACCCACAGACGGTCGGCGGGAAGGGCGATGGTCTCGGTGCAGAACTCCCAGGCCCAGTGAATGGCCTCCTTCTTGAAGTAGTCGCCGAAGCTGAAGTTGCCCAGCATTTCAAAGAAGGTGCCGTGGCGGGCGGTGATGCCCACCCGGTCGATGTCGGGGGTGCGGATGCACTTCTGGCAGGTGGTCATCCGGTGGCGGGGAGGCTCTTCCTCTCCGGTAAAGTATTTCTTTAAGGGGGTCATACCGGCGTTGATCAGAAGAATCGACTTGTCGCCCATGGGGACAAGGGGAAAGCTCTTGTGGCGCAGGCAGCCCTTGGATTCAAAAAAGGAAAGAAATTTTTCGCGTAGGTCGTTGACAGAGGTCCATTTCATAGTTGATACCGTACCTTATTTTTATTTTCCGGGAAATAAAATCAATCGGAGGAAATCTCTCCTGTTTCCCGATTAAAATCGGGCTTGATGAGGCCTTTGATAAAATCCTTGCTTCGGGCGGCCGCCTCCCGCAGATCGCGGAGTTCCTGTCCCCGGTAGGAGCGAAGGTCGGCCGAACCGCCGACCGCAGTAAGGCCAAAGGCTTTGGCGAGATAGAGGGCCCGGGGCAGGTGATAGCGCTGGGTCACAATGACCGCCCGCTTCATGCCGAAGACCTCGGCAGCCCGCGCCACGCTCTCGTAGGTGGAGAGGCCGTAGGGGTCAAGGAGAATCGCATCGGCGGGAACGCCTAAGTCCATCGCTGTCTTCTTCATGGTGCCCACTTCGTCATAGTCCGCGGTCGCGCTGTCGCCGCTCATGAGAATTTTGTCGGAATAGCCCGCTTCATAGAGCGCTGCAGCGGCCTTGACCCGGTCGTAGAGCATATCGGTGGGGGTTCCGTCCGGCTTGACGCCGCAGCCCAGCACTAAAATGCAGTCATAGGTTTCCTCCGGGGCAGAGGGGGGATCGGGGAGGATATTCCGCTCGGTGGAGAGAATGACAGAGAGATTGCTCACAAGAGCAAAGGCAGCGAGGAGAAGAAGGAGGATCAGAACGGTCGAGAAAAGGATTTTTCTGACTCTTTTTGCTCCTCGGATCGGTGTGGAGTTCGGTTTCATCGGGTGCCTTTCGTTTTATCCAAAACGGGAATCTGTCCGGATGGGACAGCGGGCGGGTCGGTGAATGTCTGAAAAAGGGGGATTTC
>CAZGQH010000244.1:0-3109 GCA_964527575.1 uncultured Lachnospiraceae bacterium | reverse complement strand
GGTGCCCCCGGTGGTGGCGTCCGCCCGGAAGACAAGTCCCAGTCCCGCGCCGCAGGCCATGCCTCCGAAGATCGCCACCAGAAGCGGGTCATTTGTCAGGGGGAGAAGAGGGGCGACGAGAAGCGACAGAAGATCGGTAAAGAGAGAGGAGAGGAGCGTGGCGGCCAGAGTGGAGAGCATAAAGCGGCGGCCGAACTTCCAAAGACCGGCCAAAAGAATCGGAAGATTGAGGAGCAGAAAGAGGGTTCCGGTGCCCAGGGGCAGAAAATCGGCCAGCAGAATGGAAAGTCCCGATACGCCGCCGGTGACAATGCCCGCCGGAGAGAGAAAGAGCGAAAGAGAGAGGGCAAAGATCAGGCTTCCGGCCACAAGAAGGGCAGCATTTCCTAAGATTCGTTTGATGGTCTTTTTCATGAAAGCCCTCTTCTCTTTACTTTTTTATGTATCTTATACGTTGTCGGGCTCGAAGATAAAGAGGGGGATGGGCAGCCAGGAGGCGGGGGCTGCGGGAAGAGAGCTGCGGCGGGCGGAGAAGTTGCGGAAGAAGAAGGCCTCTGCCTCCTGGGAGGAGAGCGTGAAGGCAGGCGCTTCTTCGCAGGGGGCAACTATTGTCTTGCCGTCCTTCACAGTCAGTTTCAGCGTGATTGCCTCTTTGACGCCCTCGATTTTTACGACAAGCTCTCCCGCTAAAAGGGGAGTCCGCGCGGCCTTAAAGGCAAAGAGCGTCGCCAGCACCTTCTGCCAGTTGAGAATGAGAAAGCATTCGTTTGAAACGCTGTTCACCGTCTCGGCAAAGCGGTCAACTTCACCGGCAAGGGTATTATCCCAGGCGGGAATCGCCACCGAGAGCGGGCCGAGGGTGCGCACGGCTGCCGTCAGCATGTCACCGGTGAGAGCAGGGTCGAGGACGCCGAATTCCGAGAGCTGCCCCTTGCCGGTGTAGTGTATCGCCCAGCCCACGAGCCTTCCCTTGTGGAAGAAGGCATAGGGGCGGGAGTGCCAGGAGACGAGGATGTCGAAAAGCTCCTCCCGAGGGCGCAGGGCGTGGTAGGGACGGGCGTGCATGGCGGTATACAGCTCGTCCAGCAGCTCCCCGTCTTCTTTCTTTACCTCCCGCAGCTCTGTTTCGGCGAGCGCCGGGTGGACATAGGAGACTGTTTTCGGGGTGAGGGAGAAATAGAGCATACCGTCGCACTTTTCAAAACCGAAATAGCCGTAGCGGTGGCGGCGGCCGCCCAGAACCGAGAGGTCGATACCGTCCCTGACCATGTCGTCGATGGCCTTTTTCATCAGAGCTTTCATGAAGCCCTCTCCCCGCCGGCGGGGATGGGTGGCCACACTGCCGATTCCCCGCAGAGAGAGGGCTTTTCCGTCTACCGAAAAGGTGAGGGGAAAGGCGCCCACCGTGCCGAGGATTCGGCCGTTTTCCAAGGCGAAGTAAGTAACCGGACCGGAATCCTTGCCTTCTCCGTAAAGCTTGGGCAGAAGGGAAGGAAAGCTGCTGTCGGCGCCGTTCATACCGAAAGCATAGTTGATGAAATCCACATAATCCTCGTTGTGAGGAAACCCTTTTTGCAGTGTAATCATTCTGTAAACTTCCTTTTATGAATTTTATGAGCGAAAGACTTGCCCGTGCCGGCCCTTGGGACCGGCACGGGAAGCCGGGATTATTTCTTCTTTTTCCGACAGAGCTTTCTTCTCATCATCGCCGAAAAGAGCGAAACGGTGAGAAGGCCGGCGGCAAATGCCGCCAGAAAGGTAAGCAGCGGAAGGCGAAAATCGCCCCGGTAGTGCATCTCAAAAAGCGGTTTTTCGTCGCTTTTCCGTTTATAGAGCGCGTGGCAGGAATCAAAACGGCACTTTAAGGTGGGAGATGAGTCCTCAAAAAGCTTCGGCAGCTTTTTTGGCAGCTGCGTCATTTTCTTTGACTGTCTTGTCAGCTTCATGGTAACACGACCTTTTTCTTTTTCGGACGGCGAAGAGTCTTTTGACAGGTTAAAAAAAGGAGCCGCCCCTGTGCTTATAGTATAACAAAGAAGAGGCTTTTATGCAAGGGATACTTGACAAAATCGGGCAGCTGTGTTATCCTTTAACATGGAAAAATGTGTTTGTTCTTCAAAAAACGAGGAAACACGAAAGGGGCGTGAGCGGGATGGTGACATCCGAAAGCCGGATCACCGCACTGGCGGGCATCGGGCCGAAAAAGGCCGAGCTTTTTGCCAAAGTCGGCATCGTTTCGGTGGGAGATCTTCTCTACCGCTTTCCCCGCGCCTACCAGAACCGGGGGGATGTGCGGACCCTGGCCGAGGCGGGAATGTCCGGCGAGGTCTGTGCCATGATGCTGACCGTGGCGACCCAGCCCTCCTCGGTGCTTTTGAAAAACCGCATGGTGCTCACCAAGTTTACGGCCTTTGACGATACCGGCCGCTGCAATGTGGTCTTTTTCAATCAGAATTATATCAAAAACGCCTTTTCGGTGGGGGCGACCTACCGCTTCTGGGGCAAGCTTGTCCCGAATCGGGGCAAGTGGGATCTCGCCTCTCCCCAGTTTGAGCCGGCATCGGGCGGACGCCCTCTTCCGGATTATGTGCCGGTCTACCGTCTGGGGGGCGGCATCGGGCAGAAGCTCATGCGGAATACCGTGGGGCTGGCGCTGGCCACCCTCGACCGGATAGAGGAGATTCTGCCGGAGGAAATCCGCCGCCGGGGCGGCCTCATCGATCGGAAGGAAGCGTTCTATACCATTCACTCTCCCTTGACGGCCGCCGGGCTGACTCGGGCGCGGGATTATTTTGTTTTTGAAGAGCTCTTCCTGTTTGCTCTCTCGGTGGCCCGCGCCAAGAAGGAGAGTGCGGGGCGTCCGGGAATTCCGCTTTCCTTAAAGCCGGGGGATTGGGAGGCTTTTCTCGCTGCGCTGCCCTTTTCGCTCACCGCCGCTCAGGAGCGGGTGGTGGGGGAGATCGCTGCCGACCTTGCCTCCGGCAATGCCATGCACCGGCTGGTAAGCGGGGACGTGGGCTCGGGTAAGACGGTCTGTGCGGCGGCGGCAGCCTATATCACGGCAAAATGCGGCTGGCAGAGCGGGCTGATGGCGCCTACCGAGATTCTG
>CAZGQH010000243.1:0-3125 GCA_964527575.1 uncultured Lachnospiraceae bacterium | reverse complement strand
GAGTGCCTCCTCAATCGACTTGCCCCGAATCATCTCGGTAGCCATGGAGGAGGTGGCAATGGCGGCTCCGCAGCCGAAGGTCTTGAACTTGGCGTCGGTAATAATGCCATTGTCGTCAATTTTCAGATAGATCCGCATGATATCGCCGCAGGTGGCGTTGCCCACCTCGCCCACACCGTTTGCATCGGGGATCTCCCCCACATTGCGGGGGTTGGTGAAATGATCGATCACTTTTTCGCTGTACATCTTATGGATACCTTTCTTTCTTACTGTCGCAGAAGCCCGGCAAGCGGGCAAAAATTGTATTCGTTATTGCGGATCGGAAATCCGTGCCATGCTGCTGTCATAGAGAGGACTCATGTCCCGCAGACGCTGCACAATGCCGGGCAGCGTGGCGAGGATATAGTCCACATCCTCCTCGCTGTTCTCGTGGGAGAGGGTGAAGCGCAGGGAGCCGTGGGCTTTCTCGGCAGGAAGACCGATGGAGAGCAGCACATGAGAGGGCTCCAGTGAGGCGGAATTGCAAGCCGAGCCGGTGGAAGCGCAGATGCCGTTGGCATCCAGCCACATGAGAAGGCTCTCACCTTCCACAAATTCAAAGGAGATATTCAGATTGCCGCAGAGACGCTTCTCCCGGTCGCCGTTCAGCCGTGCATAGGGGATGCGGGTGAGCAGCCCGTCGATCAGACGGTCGCGCAGAGACGCCACCCTGTCGTTGTCGTCCATTCGCGCAAGGGCGATTTCCAAAGCCTTGGCCAGCGCCACCGCAAAAGCCACATTCTCGGTGCCGCCCCGGCGTCCCCGTTCCTGTCCGCCCCCGTGAATCAGGGTCTGCACCCGGGTACCGGTCTTGATGTAAAGCACACCGATGCCTTTCGGTGCATGAATCTTATGCCCCGAAAAGGAGAGCATGTCCACGCCCAGCTCTTTCACGTTCACCGGGATGTTGCCCACCGCCTGCACCGCGTCGGTAAAGCAGATCACCCCGTGCCGGTGAGCGATTTCCGCGATTTCGCGGATCGGCTGGATCGTGCCGATCTCGTTATTGGCCAGCATGATTGCCACCAAGATGGTGTCAGGACGGATGGCCTTCTCCACATCGGCGGGATCGATCACGCCGTTTTCGTTGACCTCCACATAGGTCACCTCAAAGCCTTCCCGTTCCAAGGACTCCATGGTATTCAGCACCGCATGATGCTCAAATTTCGAGGTGATGAGATGCTTGCCCTTATCGGCAAGCGCGTGAGCCGCTCCTTTGATGGCCCAGTTGTCGGCCTCGCTGCCCGAGGCGGTAAAATAGATCTCATTCGGCTTGGCGCCGAGCAGCGAAGCGACCGTCTTCCGCGCCTCGGCTAAGGGCGCGGCCGCCTCGGCGCCCTTGGCGTAGGCGCTGGAGGGATTTCCGTATACCTCTCCAAAGAAGGGCATCATCACCTCCCGCACAGCGGGAAGAACCGCCGTAGTGGCGGCATTGTCGGCATATACGAATCTTTTCAAGCTCTTTTATCCTTCCCCGCCCTCTCATTTTGATTGTAAAGAGAGCAGATTCACTTTCAAATTTGATTGCAGGAATATTGTATACCAAACCCCAGCAAATTGCAAGAGCAGAGCGAAAATTATTTGTGAATTTTTTGTTCTGCGCCGTCGCAAAAGACCTTTTCCACACGCCCGTGGAGGGTGGTCCCCAGAAAGGGGGTATTTTTTGCCTTTCCCATCAGCATATTCTCACTGACCGTAAACTCCCGACTAAGAGAGACCAGCGAAAAATCACCGCGGGCTCCCACTTCGACCCGCCGGGGCAAAGGAGAAGGCGCCGCCGTCAGCGAGTCGAGAATCTTACCCGGCCCCTCGGTCAGAAGCTCGGCCAGCCGGAAGAGGTCGATCTCTCCCGGGCGCAGAAGCCGCTCCACACAGGCCGAAAAGACCAGATCAAGACTCACGGCGCCAAAGGGGGCTTCCTCCATTTTCAGGCTCTTTTTGCTCTCCCCGCCGTTGGGAATATGATGGGAGGCAATGGCATCCACCGTTCCGTCGGCAATGGCCTTCACCGCCGCCTGCCGGTCGGCCTCGCTCCGCAGAGGGGGCATCAGCTTGGCATCGGTGCCGTGATAGATCACATCGTTCTCATTGAAGAAAAAATGATAGGGGGAAAGATCGCAGGTCACCGGCAGGCCTTCGGCCTTGGCCTGTTTAATCAGAGAGAGTGAGCGACGTGTGCTCACGCCGGAAAGATGAAGGCGACAGCCGGTCTCCTCCGCCAAGAGCAGATTCCGCATCACCGCCAGCTCCTCCGCCGAAGAAGGAATCGGACGATAGCCCCAGAGCGAGGCCACGCCGGCGTTGACCTCCCCTCCATCGACCAGCGACGGCAGCAGACAGAACGCGTGATAGAGGCGCCCCTCCCGGGCAGCAAGCCGCATCGCCTCCCGCACCGCAAGCTCCCCCGACAGAGGGGAAAAATAGTCGGTATAGGCCAGGGCACCGGCCTTGATGCAATCCGCCAGTGCGTCGTTCAGACTGCCGTCAGCCCCCGCAATCGGCGCTGTAGGGCAGAGCGTGCAGGATACCGGCCGGGAAGAGGCAATATAGCGAACCACCTCGGCATCCGAATAGCGGGGGTCCCGTTCGTAAAAGGTCAGAAGCTCCCGATACCCTCCTGTCAACGCCGCCCGGCAGGTGGAGACGATATTCTCCTTGTACATCGAGCCCGGCTCCCGCAGAAGAACCGCCAGATCCACAAAGGGGGGCAGCACCAGGCAGCCCTTCCCTTTCACCACCGACAGGATACAGTCGGGGAGTGAGGAACGATCGATCTCCCGTTCAATCGCCACGATCTCGCTGGGGTGCCCCTCCTCGGCGTTCCGCATAAGAAGGTCGCAGGGGAACACGCTGCGTTCCCGGTAAGAAAGGCAGCGCAGATCTTCGATCAGTGTGTAATGAGGTTTCATAAAAGCCTCCGACAGGATGTGTTATTGACCTTTTTCCGGAGGATTCCGCGCAAGACGATAGCCTCTTCCCCGCACCGTGAGAATAAGACGGCATCCGAACCGGAAATCCAGCTTTTTCCGCAGGGCGTGGATATAGACCGTCAACCCCTCCCCCGAGGCAAGAGCTGTCTGAAGCCG
>CAZGQH010000242.1:0-3129 GCA_964527575.1 uncultured Lachnospiraceae bacterium | reverse complement strand
CGCCGTCATGCCGTAGTAAAAGTGCTCCTCGTAGAGCGCGCCGCAGTCGGAGACGCCCGCGGCCCTTCCCTCTTTCATTACCGTTTCGTTGATCGAGGAAATGACCGTCACATCCTTAAGATCCGAACTCGAATTGTCAAAATTTACAACGCTTCCGGTCTCATCGGTGATAAACAGGAACATTCCGGTATCGTTCGAAAGAGCGGATATCCTTTCCCGCAGATCGGAATTATCCACATCGATAAAATGATCGTCATCAACCATATCCCAGTAGAGCTTGTGGTCGATCTTGATCAGCTCACAGCCCGAGGAGGCCATGCGAGCCAACTCCTTCTGCCGGATATCCACATAATAGTCGCCTATGACATAATTCACCACCGTGATCAGCACGAGAAAGGAGAGCAGCAAAATAACGGAAAGGGTGAGCGAATAGCGGAAAAAGACGCTTTTCACCCAAGGTCTTCCTTCATGCACAGCCATCCCCTCCTCTCCGGAAAAAACAATCAGACATTAAAGCGGAAGAGCACCACATCTCCGTCCGCCATCACATACTCCTTGCCCTCGCTCCGGACAAGACCCTTCTCCTTGGCCGCCGTCATGGAGCCGCAGGCAACCAGATCGTCAAAGGCCACGACCTCTGCCCGGATAAAACCGCGCTCAAAATCGCTGTGGATCTTGCCCGCCGCCTGGGGAGCCTTGGTTCCCTGCGTAATTGTCCAGGCGCGCACCTCCTTGGGACCGGCCGTGAGGTAGCTGATAAGGCCGAGCAGCGAATAGCTTGCCCGAATTAAGCGGTCAAGGCCGCCTTCCGCAATGCCGAGATCAGCAAGAAACTCCTTCTTCTCCTCCGGCGCAAGCTCGGCAATCTCCGCCTCGATCTGAGCGCAGACCGGAATAATCCCGGCATGCTCGGCCTCGGCATAGGCCTTTAAACGATTGTAATACTCGCTCCGTTCGGGCTCGCTCACCACGTCCTCCCCCACATTGGCGGCATAGAGTACCGGCTTTGCGGTGAGAAGCTCCAGCGAGGCGATAAGAGATGCCTCCTCGGGGGTATCGCAGGGAAAAGCACGGGCAGACTTGCCCTCGGACAGAAAGTCCTGCAGCCGCTCAAAAAGCGCCACCTCAGAGGCCAGAGTCTTGTCCCCCTTCATAAGCTTCTTTGTCCGGTCGATCCGCCGCTCCAACACCTCAAGATCGGCCAGAATCAACTCCGAATTGATGGTTTCGATATCCCGAACCGGATCCACGTTGCCCTCCACATGGACGATATTTTCATCGGCAAAGCAGCGCACCACATGAACAATAGCGTCCACCGCCCGGATGTGGCCGAGGAACTTGTTGCCCAAACCCTCCCCCTTGGAGGCGCCCTTCACCAGACCCGCGATGTCCACAAATTCCACAATGGCAGGGGTATATTTCTCCGGCTTGTACATCGCGGAGAGGTAATCAAGCCGGGCATCGGGAACGGTCACCACGCCCACATTGGGCTCGATGGTGCAGAAGGGATAGTTCTCCGAGGGTGCACCGGCGTTTGTCAGCGCGTTAAACAATGTACTCTTGCCTACATTCGGCAAGCCAACAATACCAAGTTTCATGCAAAAAAAGCCTTTCTGTATCGAAAATAGAGGAATGATCGGTTTATTATATACCATTTTTCCTCGCTTTTCAAGGCATTTTGAAAAGAAAACGACCGGAAAGTAAAATCCGGATGATGAAATTATGAACTTTCATATTTTTTTAACGAAGTTAACAGTTTGCTCTTGACAGATTAAAAAAATCGTTATATAATTGTTGATGATAATTTGATGGGAGGACGGCAACATGGGAACAAAATTGCTTATCATAGACGACGACTCCAACATCAGCGAGATGCTCTCCCTCCACCTTGAAAACGAGGGATATGAAGTCAAAGTCGCTGCCGACGGCGTTGAGGGCGTCAACTTTTTTAAGATGTACGAGCCCGATTTAGTACTTCTTGATATCATGCTTCCCCGCAAAGACGGCTGGCAGGTCTGTCGGGAGATCCGGGAGATCTCAACCAAGCCGATTATCATGATTACCGCCAAGGGCGAAACCTTTGATAAGGTGCTCGGTCTGGAGCTCGGGGCAGACGATTTCTTGGTCAAACCCTTGGACATCAAGGAACTGACCGCCCGGATCAAAGCGGTTCTCCGACGCTGCTCGGTGCGTGAGACCCCCAACGACAACGAAGTGGTTAAGTTTGAAAATATTGAGATCAGCCGCCAGAAGTACGAACTGAAGCTGCGCGGAAAAAGCGTGGATGTTCCTCCGAAGGAATTGGAGCTGCTCTACTTTTTAGCCTCCAATTACAATCGTGTCTTCTCGCGGGATCAGTTGCTCGACAAGGTCTGGGGCTTTGACTATCTGGGCGATTCCCGGACAGTGGACGTGCATGTCAAGCGTCTGCGGGAAAAGTTAGACGGCGTTTCGGACAAATGGCTTCTCAAAACGGTTTGGGGTATCGGATACAAATTCGAGCTTCTGCAATAAAGACCGAACGGGCACCCCTTTGACAGAGGATGAAAAAAATATGACAAAAATGTTTTTTTCTACTTGACAAGCCCGTCGAGTTATACTATAATAGTAAAAGGAATTTTTCGAAATTCTCTTGCAAAAGCGAGGGGAGGGATTGTATCATGGCAGAAATCAGAGTGAAAGAAAACGAGTCGCTTGACAGTGCTCTTCGCCGCTTCAAAAGACAGTGCCAGCGCTCCGGCGTTCTCACTGAGTATAAGAAGAGAGAGCAGTACGATAAGCCGAGCGTGAAGCGCAAGAAGAAGTCGGAAGCTGCAAGAAAGCGTAAGTATAAGTAATTTGTTTGCTTATCCGAAACCAAAACAGGGAAACGAGTCCGTTTCCCTGTTTTTATTTTTTCTCAATCTCTTGCTCTCGTGCGGAAAAGATTATTTGCTTTTCTCCCGTTCCGGGGCTGCTGGGACCCGCTCCTCTTCCCTCTCAGACGAACAGGCACAGCCGCGGCAGACCGTCACACAGTCGGAATTGTTCGAAAGGTCCGGATCCGGTGTGACCGAACGTACCGCAGCCTCGTTGTAGATACAAAAAGAAGCACAAGACGAAAGATGTCCGGCCACTAAAATTGAGACC
>CAZGQH010000241.1:0-3163 GCA_964527575.1 uncultured Lachnospiraceae bacterium | reverse complement strand
AACAATCGCAACCGCAGCGCCGCCCAAAGAAGCGCAGGCATAAAAATGCTTGATGAAAATATAGGGGGTATTGCCCGCCATCACATCCCGCAGAACGCCGCCTCCCACGCCGGTAATCATCCCCACAAAGAGGATGAGAAAGGTTCCGTACTCCTCTTCGGCGGAGCAGGCGATCTGCACGCCCACTACGGTAAAGACGCCAAGACCCAGCGAATCCATAATCAGCATACTGATCTCATAGATGTGGTGGCGCTTTTCAAAGAGCCGGCGAACAGCCGGAATAAAGATAATGATGGCAGTCAGCGCCGCTACCGCGGCGTATACCGGGTTTTGAAAGGTAGCGGGAGGCGTGTTTCCCAGCACCAAATCCCGAATGACTCCGCCGCCCACGGCGGTAGTCAGCCCCAGGGTGATCACGCCGAAAATATCCATTCTCTTCTGGATCCCCACCATTGCGCCCGATAGGGAAAATGCAATCGTTCCGATGATTTCAAAAACAAACACGACCGTTTCGGTCATACTCACAACACTCCCCTTCCCGCTTTCTTCGCCCTCACCCGGACAAAAGCGCGGGACTCTCTAAAACTGCATCTTTATTCACAGTATAGCAAAATCCAAGAAGGCGGTGCAGCGCACCGCATCCGAACGATTGGCAGTATAGCATCCTTTTTCCGGTTTGTCAAGAAGGCGGGACAAAAAGGAGCAAAACAGGTCGAAAAAATTTTTTCGCGCCGTCTTTTTGGTTTTTTCGTCGAAAAAATTTCTTAACCAAAGAAAAATTTCAGAGAGGAGAGGAAAAAATCCCGTCGGCTAAAACACCGACGGGAAACCAACAAAAAAGAAAAGGAACTGCACTGAAAGCAGAAGCCGATCTATAAAACAAGGAAGCACTACGAATGAAGAGCAACCTTCTCAAGCCGACCGCGGATATAGGAAAGCGCCTCCCCGGCGGGAATCCCCAAGACCAGCGAAAACTCTCCGCCGATCACCGTTTCGCAGTAAACCAGGATCTCTCCATCCCAGAAGGGCAGACGTTTTCCTTCCGCCATCAACTGCTCCTGCTTGGCGGACAGACAGAGGAAGAGCAGAATCAGCTTTTCGCAGCGCGATTCGGCGCAGATCGCCTTAAAAAGCGCCGTACGGCGCTTTCGGTCTTCAATCCAGGGGAGCCTTTTCCGAAAAACCGAATCGATCGCAGCGTCCACCGCTTCTTTTGTCATCAGCGGACGCATACGCGCCAAAAGTAAGTCGCTGTCCAGCGGAACAAAGATCTGTGAGGCCTTTTTGTTCAGCGGGATCAAAATATAGCAAAGCTTCTCGCCGGCGGAACCCAGGGTCAGGGAACGAATATCGTCCACCCGGCATACTCCCTCGGTTTTGTAGACCACATACTCGTCTTTCTGAAACATAGCTTTCCACATCCCTTCAACTGTCAACAAGGTATAAATTCCCTAATTTATTATATCATATAAGAAAATCAAGTGCAAGGGTCAGTTTTCACAAAAAGCATTGCCGCTTTTTGTCAGAAAAATGCACAAATTCCTGTGTTTTTTTCTTTTGTTTTCCTCTTTTTTTGGGGTGGAACCGCCCGACTCACTAAAAATATTTTTTTCTGTTAAATTCAAAAAAGCAATTGCTTTTCTATAAAGTTGCCTGATCTGCCGCTGCCTTGTCCCGTATTCCTGACCTCAAGCCGTCCGGCAGGGCATTCCACGAAGCAGAAACCACCTTTTTAGGCAATTATCATCGTATTTTTATCGGCCTTTTCCCGTTTGCGGTGTTTTTTATTGGGTATGATTTTTTGTTTTTCCATACCGCTTCTCAACTTTTTTTCAGAAAAATCGCAATAACTTGCTTATTTTTCCGTTTTTTCCCTAAAAACAGCCCGATTTTAAGAGAATCGCGCACTTTTTTTCTCCGGCTGGTATAGTCGGCGGGGAAAGGAAAAAGCTAAGGAAAGGAAATGTGGGTTGACAATTTGCAGCGTTTGTATTAAAATAAGAATTATAGAATTGGAGAGTTGTTTCGTTGCTGCGCACTCTCCCCCCCCCTCTCTCTCTGCAGCTGCAGCCCTCACCCCTTTCCGGCGCGGACCGTTCCACGCCGATTGAGCCTTACAAAATATAAGATAGGAAAGAAAGCGGCGCGATACCAATCCGCCGAGAAGGCCCCTCCACTGCTCTGCCAGCAGAGAGAGCACGCAAGCGGGCCGGGTGATCCGATATGTATTTTCGAAATCTCATCAAGGGTAAAACACGCAAGGTCGTGTTGGTCGCCTTTGATCTGTTCTGTTTTCTCTTCATCTCTTTCTTTTACTGGCTTGTCCGTTTGATTGATGAAAAGGCGATTCCCACGGGAACGACAGAATTTCTTCTCAACAGCCTGATCCTTCTCCTTTCGATCTTTTTCTTCCGTCTGCTCTTCCAGGTATACAGCAACATCTGGCGTTACACAGACACCCGCACTTACTTTCATCTGGTCCTGACCGACGCGCTGGGGGGACTTATCGCCTTTTGTCTGTCGTTTTTCCTCAACGTCTCCGGCTTTTCCGCCATCTGGCAGTTCCTTACGGTGGCTTCTCTGAATGCCCTCCTCACCCTGCTCTCCCGCTTTGTCTACCGACTGCTTTATAAACGGCATAAAGCAAACGATTCTTCTCAGGACGCCCAGATCAATCTTGCGATTGTGGGTGCCGGGCAGTTGGGCGTATTTCTCTCCAACGATCTCTCCTCAAACGGCATGTCGCGTTACAAGCCGGTTCTTTTCGTCGACTGCGACGCAACGAAGGTTGGAAGCCGAATCAACGGCATCCCGGTCTATGGCGAGAATGCGCAGTTAGAGCGCCGTCTTCGCGAACACAACGTAAGCGAGGTAGTACTGGCTGTCACCGGCCTTGACGGGGACAAGCTTCTGGAATTCTACGAATACTATACCCGCCTCGGCTGCAAGGTCAAGATTTACGATAACACAATCAAGGACGCAGACGATGCCTCCGAGAGCGGCGGACGGCGCGCCATCCGCGACTTCGAGGTAGAGGATCTGCTCTTCCGTCAGCCGATGAAGATCAACAACCGCCGGACTACCTCCTACTACGCCGGAAAAACCGTACTGGTAACCGGCGGAGGCGGCTCAATAGGCTCCGAGCTTTGCCGTCAAATTGCAA
>CAZGQH010000240.1:0-3172 GCA_964527575.1 uncultured Lachnospiraceae bacterium | reverse complement strand
AGTGAAACTGACGCAGTGGTACTCCTGTGGAATAAAGAGCCCTTCGACATACAGAAGACCGGCCGTGAAGATGGTGGTATCCGGATATAGTTCCAGCAGCTGCAAGTAAGCATCATCCAGATATTCGCCCACATAGCGCGTGTAAGTGAGATCGTCCGACTTGCGGGTGAGAATGACGGGCACCATATCTGCATCGCCGTTTCCACATAAAGCGTCAGCCTTTCGCCGGCGTTCTTTACCGTGACGTCGAATGTCCAGTAAGCGCTTTTCTGTCTGGGAAATTGATAGTGAAGCGTGAGCAAATCGTCAGTCTTCCTGCCGCCCGCAATGAGTTCTTGCATGGTATCATGGTCTGTCACCTTGAACGACCAGAGCTCCGCCTGTGGACGGTATGTATAGGTAGTGTATGACAATGCAACCTCCACAGGGCCCGTATCCGTCACCTCGGCAACCACCTTTACGCCATCACCGTAGAGCAGGCCATCCGCCACATCCTGCGGCAGGTTGAAATCAACCGTGGCATGACCCAGCTCATTCACACTGGCCTCCTGCCCCACGGTCTACCCATTGATGCTCAACCGCACGCTCGCACCCGGCGCTGAATACACGGTTGCCCTGTTATCCTGCTGGCCCATGAATTCTGCAGGCACCTGAATACGCGCGCCCATAGCAACGAAAGTTGCATCGCCCACCGGCAGGGTATTACTGTTTACGGTAATAGTAACGGGTACCGAGTAAATCTGCGCCTTCGTGGGCCTCAGGCTGAGATAAGCCGTACCTGACACGGCACCGCTCGGAATTGTGAGTCTGACGCGCCCGGTCTCCCGCTGCATATGCAATCCTCAACGCCCTTGATCGAGGCTGCTGCATCCGCATAATCGCTTTCAGCAATGTTAAAGGTCAACTGCGATGATTGTCTCGCAGCCTGTCACAATGGGATTCATCCCGGGGGGCAACACGTATCGACTTCACACCCATAGTAGCAATCTCGTTCTGCTGATCGAAATCAGGGACGTTAATGGTAAGCTCGTTTATCGCATCCGCATAAATGGTCAAGACATCTTCGGCATAAGGAATGCCCAACTGCTTCACCGATTCTAAAGAAGTAACGCCAAAGGCCACGTCGTCTGCCTTGAAAGCCACTACGGTGTACTCACCCGGCTCAAGCTGACCGGTCTCATACACCCAACTGGGGGGTCCTCCTGGTCTTCGGGCCAATACACTGTAGAGTAATCATCTTTAATTTTGCGTGCCAGTTCACCAGTACCGCGAAATACAATTACGCGGCTCCGACCCTCAAAATCACCGTTGGTGGTGATGCGTCCACTTCCCCATCTCGGCAGCACCACCGTGAAGCTTCCCGTCTGTGCATCGAAGTCAGCCGCTACCTCACACAAGCGCATCGACGAGGCCGGCGTTACTTCAAGAGAAAGCTTAATATCATTGCTGTACTTTTACTTATCCCTCTGCTGCAGCAGGAACCAGGGATCTTCTTGAACCATTTTTCAGATATTCTTCCCTGGACGGAGTGATATCGTTCCCGTTATTATCTTTCTCAATCGGAACACGCACCTGTCTAACCTGTCCGATACTTTTAACATATCTCCATTTTTTCTGGCTTTTTGTCAGCTTAAAAGCATCATTGCAAATTTTATAGGTCCGATATTCATATCTGTCACGGTTCTTTTCTGTCTTATTGATTTCCTCATATTTTTCAAGATATCCCCTCAGTGTGCTGCCTAGTCTCTCCCCATTTCTTTGGCAGCTTCCTTTTCCAGTCTGTCCATAAAACAATGAAATTCATCTCAGGCATCCGGCTGGTTTTTCTTTCTGCTGCACCTGTAATCCGGTACCTGTCTGAAATACTTTATCAGTTCCCCGGCACGGAATTCTGTTTCAGCACATTTCTAATGTCACCTTTACTTTGTTTAATAGTTTCTGCTACTCTTCATTGATTTTTAAAATTACCTCATTTTTATCCAGACATATCAGGTATATCGTTTCCAGTTTGCGCAGTTCCTCAAGTCCGATGCCCCTCTCCTTATATAATCTGCGCAATGAGGAAGCTATCTGGGCTGCAAACTGATACCTGAAATCGGATCCCTTTTTTTATAATGCTGCTTTTTTGAATATAGGATGTTGGGGACCACTTTAAAATAATAATCGAAAGAACATCTTCCAAATCACTTCCCGGAGGTTTCTTGCAATCATCAGAGCACAGTTTCCAAACTGTTTTTGCTGCTTTTTATCACACCATCCGGTGTAATAACGCCTATATAGGTGTCGACCGGCTGCGGATACTTTTCCCCTGCACACGCCGGGATGTCCTTTTATAGAGATAATAGGCATCTCCTTTTTTCTTTACCGTAGTTCCGTTGGTACGATGTTTTTGAACCCAATCAGGATATTTTTTCTCAGTTGCCGGCATAATGTCCTCCTTTCTGCATAGGTGGAGTACACCTATACCATATAGACATTATACCTCTACATACAAAAAAGTCGAGGATTATAAATTCTTTGTATAGTCTTTATAAACCTCGACAAAACTTATCCTTTGTATACTTTTAAAAATTATTTATGAAACAACCCTGCGCCATTTTTCTCTGTTTATCGCTTATTATATCCATTTTGGGTAATATTCACTTTTCAAGGCTCGTCCGATCGGTGAATCTTGGCAGGCAGGCTCAAGATTCCGAGAGTCTATCATAGTTATCCAACCTCGCTAAATTTTGGGCATCTACGCCGCTCTTGAACGGGTTGGGAGTTTCACAATCCTGGTTGCCCGTCAACTGGCTTTGCATACATAGTATTTTCGATGATAGACGGCTGACGTTACCATTGTATACCGCCGCCTATCACCGCTTTTACTCTGAATCTTTCACCGTCTCCGGTATTCCGGATTTTCAATGCTTATACAGTCTCTTGCGTCTGCCGTAGACGGTACAGCCGATCACTCCGCCGCAGGATACAAGCATAGCCGCAATCCAAAGCGCAAGATTGCTGTTATCGCCAGTTTGCGTGCTTGTGGTTTCTTTACCGTCTGTTGGCGTTGTCTGCTCCGAAGCTGCTTGCTTAACCTCAAAATTCGTGCTGCACTCGCCGTCGGTATAGACAACCGTTAATTTGTGTGTACCGACAGAAAGCGTTTTGAGGTAATCGGCTTTTAATGTAA
>CAZGQH010000239.1:0-3175 GCA_964527575.1 uncultured Lachnospiraceae bacterium | reverse complement strand
GATAGCCGGGGGTGATCGGTTGTCCGTTTTTATCGTAATAGTCGCCGGCCGGGGGGCGGATAACGGCGGTTCCCAGCTTCACGGCACGCCTTACGGCTTCGCTTGCGGTTTCGATTGTCTGATTGATGATACTGGGGGGGTTCTGCGAAAAGATTTCGTGAAGGTTGCTGTGGTTGCCGATTTCGCTTCCTAAGGAGAAGGCTCTTTTGATAAGCGCTTCATTGTCCACCACATGACTGCCCATGACAAAAAAGGTGGCCTTGGCGTTGTGCTTTTCCAGCGCGTCGAGGACGGCCGGTGTGTAGGTCGCGCTGGGGCCGTCATCATAGGTCAGGGCGATCCTCTTTTTGCTGAAGTCGAAGGATTTGGGCGGAGTTTCGGGAAAAAGATCGATGTTTACGCTCCCATCGGTCAATTGGGTGATTGAGGAAAAATTGGCAATGTAATCGGAGCCGTTTTGGCGAAAGCCGCAGGCTTTCAGGATGGACGGGGCATCGGGGGCAGAGAGATTGCCTCCCAGAAAGGTAGGAAAATAGTCTTTATAGCAGAGCAGACGGTGTCCCAGCATTTCAATTTCTTTGGCATTACTCTGTCGCAGGTTCATGCTGAAAACGGCAAATTCGTTCTTTTGGTCTTGGAGAAGGGCATATACGCCGCCACGGGAGCCGTCTTCCGAGAGAGAAAGGGTGCGGGTCAGACGAGGGGTAAAGCGCTCACTGTAAAAAACAGCGGTGTTGCTGTCTTTGTCAGCGAGGAGAGAATAGTCCTTCGGGCAAAGCGCCTCTGGGGAGAGGCAGTCGTAGAGGCAGATCACATCATAGACAGTGAGATTTTTGGGGGCATCGGCGACGCTTCCGGAGAAGAGAGAAAGTTCAGTTCCATCCGGTTTTTCAGCCGGTTGGTTGGGTGGGGTCGGATTTTTTTTGGTCAGAACGAAAATCAGAACCGACAGGCAGACCAGGATGGCAACTGCCAGAAGGATTACGATAGTCAGTCTCAGGTTACGGGAGTTTATGGATATCACCGCCTTGATAAATCTTTCTTACATTTTAACACAAACGGAGAGAGAATACAAGTGCAGCGTCCGGCTTTTTCGAATTTGTGTGATTTTTGTTTTTCTGTTTGGAAATAAAATTTTTTGTTCTTTTCTGTTATAAATTTCTTGAAATTCCGGTGATATTTTGCTATTATATATAATGTATAATGAAGTTAAAAATCCGGGTTTCAGGCGGTGTATTAAAAGACTGGCACAACAGTCTGCAGGCAACCGCGTGAAGAGCTGTATCGTCAGCTATATTGCTGTAAAATGTAGTTGGAATATAGCAGAATACCGGGTTGTCCATCTGTATGCGGAAAGGATGAATATTATGAAACGTACCGAAATGGCAAGAGACTTGTTTATGAAAGGATATAACTGTACACAATCGGTATTGGGGGCCTTTTGCGATGTAATGGGAATGGATTTTGAAACCACCATGAAGCTGGCCTCTTCCTTTGGCGGCGGGATCGCCCGGATGCGGCATGTCTGCGGAACCTGTACGGCCATGTTTATGGTCGCCGGTATGGTGAAGGGATATACCGTTCATGAGGCCAAGGTCAAATCGGAGTATTATGCGTTTGTGCAGAGTCTGGCCAGGGAGTTTGAAGCGCGCAACGGCTCGATCATCTGCAGGGAGCTTTTAGATTCCCGTTCTAAATTCAGTAAGACGGTGGACAACGGCAGCAGCCCCGATGCCAACGAACGGACTGCAGAGTATTACCGTGCCCGGCCCTGTCTTGCTATTGTAGAGGATGCGGTGACCATCACATGCAGCCGCTTGGATATTCCGATGGAGATTCCCGACTGAAGCATCCGGTCACAAAAGCATACGGCAATCGCTTTACGGGAAAAATCGCAGAGTGGCTTCGGTTCTTATTCTTGTTAAATCGAAATAAAACTGAATAGAACAAAGTAAAACCGGAAGAGAGGAACCTGTATGGGTGTAACTGCAATCCCATCCCTTGCTATGCTGGTAGCCTCCCCTGAGATCGGGTTTGTATGGTTTTTGAAGGAGCTTGGAGGAAATCCCGTCCTGTTTCTGACTACGCTTCTGACGCTGGGCGTGATTTTTGTCAACGGATGGACCGATGCTCCCAACGCCATTGCCACTTCGATTGCCACCCGGAGTCTTGCGCCCCGCGCCGCGATTCTGATGTCGGCGGTTTTCAATTTTTTTGGCGTTCTGGTCATGACATTGATCAATTCCACGGTGGCTATGACCATCAAGAATATGGTCAATTTCAACGGCAAGACCGATGAGGCCATTCTGGCTCTCTGTGCGGCTCTCGTTGCCATCATACTATGGGCAGTTGCCGCCTGGTATTTCGGTATTCCCACCAGCGAAAGCCATGCGCTGATCGCCGGTCTGTCCGGCGCCGCCATTGCGCTTCATGGCGGATTCGGCGGGATCAACGGCGGGGAATGGGTTAAGGTTCTCTATGGACTTCTTCTCTCGACACTTCTCGGTTTCGCCTTTGGCTTCGGGATCACCAAACTGACCGAGTTTTTCTTCCGCCGGGCCGATCGCCGAAAGACCAGGAGCTTCTTCCGGGGTGCACAGATCTTCGGCGGAGCGGCCATGTCCTTCATGCACGGAGCCCAGGACGGGCAGAAGTTTATGGGGGTCATGATTCTCGGCGTTTTTCTCGCTAACGGCAGTGAGACCACAGGGAATGTCGCGCTTCCGATCTGGATGATGCTGCTCTGCTCGGTGATTATGGCGCTGGGAACCTCCATCGGTGGCTACAAGATCATTAAGGCGGTGGGCATGGATATGGTGAAGCTTGAGCTCTACCAGGGGTTTACCGCCGATCTGGCATCGGCTGCCTGTCTGCTCGTCTCCTCGATTTTCGGCATACCGGTCAGCACGACGCATACCAAAACTACCGCAATCATGGGTGTGGGCGCCACGAAGCGGCTTTCGGCCATCAATTTCGGTGTGGTCAGGGATATGGTACTGACTTGGATTCTCACCTTTCCGGGCTGCGGGATCATCAGTTTTCTGATGGTGAAGCTGTTTTTACTGATTTTTTAGGAGGCCGATTGGATGAACAAAGAGGGAAAATATTATTTTGATAATTTCAAAGCCTGCAGCGGGATCGCGCTGGAGGAGGCTCGGATGCTCGAGGCCCTTCT
>CAZGQH010000238.1:0-3183 GCA_964527575.1 uncultured Lachnospiraceae bacterium | reverse complement strand
CGATAAGTCGCCTGCCGCCTGACGGCGCCCCGAACCCGATTTTCCTCTGTTCCGCTACGCTCCACTCCGTCTAATCGGGGTCGCTTTGCTCGTTATCTTATATTTAGGGGATTTTCGACTGCGTAAATATTGACATTTCCAGAATGCATGGGCTGAGAAGTCAATGAAGATGAGGAGATGTTGACGTAGCCTTTTTGAACGTTTTATTCTTTGCTATGAGCGGAACAGTCTGTACAATGACCGGAGCATTTCCATAGCTCATCGGCAACGGGCTGCCATTTTTCTGCTGCGGAGGTACATTTGGCAGTCAGGGCATGAACGTCCTCCGGACTTTCCAGGTCGGTAGAATGTGCACCGGACGTTTCAACAGCCTCTTTGAGTTTTTCGGGATTATCAAGAAGCGGGCAGGGACGCAGGTGATTCTCGTTCCAAGGCTGACCGTTGCGATATGCCATAAACAGCGGAGATTTCAAGGCTTCGAGAAGTGTTTTCTCACGGATATTGGAATCGGCGTAGTGGATGAAAGCGCAGGGCTCATAGTCACCGTTTGCATTGATATGCAGGTAACGTCTGCCTCCCGCAATGCATCCGCCGCTGAAATGCTCATCTCCGGTATACTCACCGTCATTCCAGAAATCAAGCGTAAAGAGTGGCTTGGTATCACGGAATTTGCGCACCTGTCGGTACATGAACTGACGTTGCTCGGGGGTTACCATCAGTTCGGGGACAGCGGCATTTCCGACTGGCATATAGGTAAAGAACCAACAGAATTTTGCTCCCCATTCGATCATCTGGTCAAAGTACTCTTCACTGCCGATAACCTCGGTATTCTTGCTTGTATAGCAACAGGAAATGCCGAAAGGCAACTTCCTTGATTTCAGCAAAGCCATTGCTGCTTCTACTTTCCGGAACGTACCGTTTCCGCGGCGGAAATCGGTTGCATCTTCAAAGCCCTCCACGCTGATGGCTGGGATGAAGTTTTTCACACGGAGCATCTCATCCGCGAATTTTTCATCGATCAGGGTCGCATTGGTAAATGCGGTAAACATACAGTCGGAGTGTGTCTCGCATAAGTGCATGATGTCTGCTTTTCTGACAAGCGGTTCCCCGCCACTGAACAGGAAGAAATAGCATCCAAGTTCTTTTGCCTGCCGGATAACAGTATTCATTTCCTCATATGTAAGGTTGAGCTTATTGCCGTATTCTGCTGCCCAGCATCCGGTGCAATGCAGATTGCAGGCGGAGGTGGGATCCATCAGAATTGCCCAGGGGATATTGCAACCATATTTTTCCTCGTTCTCGCGCTGTTCTTTGAAGCCGAAATATCCCGATGTCAGAATGAAGTTTTTCATAATGACTTTGAGGATATCGTTGTCAATATCACGCCAGAGATTCATAATGTACTTGTGCCAGTTGTTTTCGGGATCGTCAAGGACCGTATGAAAGGCGTCTGCCATCTTTTTGGGAAAGCCCATTGTTTCAAGAAAGCTCAGAAATTTTGGAAGATTCTTTTCCGGATCATCCGAAATGTAGTTCATTGCGCCGGAAACAGCGACCTTTGCAAGAGATTGTTTTACGCTCATGTTTTTTACCTCATCATATAAAGCATTTGTTTTTCCGTTTCGCTCGGAATAGCGGGTGAACTGTCGATGAATGATTTTTCGGTTGTCGCATTACCGGTTTCGTCGTATCATAATTATAACCTCCTCCAATTGTTCTCCTTTGTTATAAAAAAAGCAGACCCTTTCGACCGTATGGTTTACGGTTTCATAGGCTCTGCGTCTGGCGTCTGGCTCTATTTTTTGTTTTCTTCCTGCTGCAATTTAATTTGCAGATGTTTTACTTCCAGCAGGCTCTCCTGCTTGCATTTGGGGCAAAACAGCGGAAAATTTTTTAATTCTGTATCCGCCCTGATTTTCACCCGTGTTTTATGCCTGCAAAGCGGACATAAGATCCATTCTGTTTTTATCATATCCACCTTCCGTTTTTCCGGAATTCAGTCGATCGGTCCATACCGATCTTCCCGGAATCCGATGTATGTATCCAGTCTGTTTTCTCAGATGCGTTCACATTTTTGTTACCGCCCGGTAGACGGTTTCCACGGCGACTCCAAATGCGCTCTTATCAAAGGATCCTGAAATTTCTTCACTTCGTTTTCCTGCGGATCTTCTCCATTCGGGATCGTCGGCGATTGCTGTTAAACAGGCGATGAATTCCGATTCGGCAGAGTATTCATAGCCGTTTTCTCCTTGCAGTATTACATCCTGCAAGCAATCATCCCGGCGGCATAAAAGCGGTAAGCCGTTTGCGGCAGCTTCTATGTAGGTAAGCCCCTGCGTTTCACTGGTGGAGGCGCTGACAAATACGTCGCCAAGCTGATACCAGTATTGCACCTCGGATGGCTTGACCATTCCGGCGAAGATCACGCTGTCCGCAACGCCGAGCGACCGGGCAAGCTCTTCCAGCTGTGTTCTTGCGGGACCGCCACCGACGATCAGAAAGCTCAGATTGCTATGTTCTCTGGCTGCCGCCGCAAAGAATCGGATCAGTTCCTCCAGATTTTTTTCGCTTCCGAGTCTGCCGAGATTCAGCAAAACGATCTGATCCTCTGCAACGCCGAGTGAATGCCGCTTTTCCCTGCGTTCCTCAGCGGTAAGGCGTAACCGATGCTGTTCCAGACAGATGCCGCTTGGAATTACGTAAATGGGCTTGTCCACATCATATTTGCGCAGGGTGTTTTCTGCCTTATGCGTCGGAACGATCAATGTATGGACATGACGCAATCTTTTCCGGGTCAGGATACGGACCAGCCATTTGCCGAAGCGTTCAAACGGAATCACATAGGAGATATACTGCTCGTACAACGTATGGTAAGTATGAACGATCGGCGCACCCGTCATTTTTGAAATATACTTTGCGAACTGAAAACTGAAAAATTCACATTGACTGTGAATCACATCGGGCTTCCAATCGACAATTTCCCTGATCAGGTGATGGCGGTACGATGTGGGCATACGTACATCGGGATACACACCGATGGGCAGGGAGCGGATGTAGGTTACGTTATCTTCCTTGTGGCTGTATCGGGTATCTGACAGTGTCAGGATCTGAACATCGTGTCCTTTCTTTTGCAGTTCGTCCCATAAATTTTTAACGGATGTTACCACACCGTTTGTTGAAGTG
>CAZGQH010000237.1:0-3184 GCA_964527575.1 uncultured Lachnospiraceae bacterium | reverse complement strand
GAAGGGACAACTGTCATGAAGGGTAAAATGTGGGCGGGACGCACCGCCGGAATTACCGACCGTCTGGCCGACGATTTCAATTCCTCCATTTCCTTTGACTCCCGGATGTACCGGCAGGACATTCAGGGGAGCATGGCCCATGCTGCCATGCTGGGCGAGAAGGGCATTCTCACAAAGAGCGAGGCCGGCCGGATCATTGCCGGATTATCGGCGATTCTTGCAGACCTTGAGAGCGGGGCATTGGCCATCGATCCCACTGCCGAGGACATCCACATGTTTGTGGAGAGCGAGCTAACCGCACGGCTGGGAGATCTCGGGAAAAAGCTGCACACCGCCCGCAGCCGGAACGATCAGGTGGCCCTCGATCTGCGGCTCTATCTCCGGGACGAGATTGCCGCTATTGTGGCGGGCATCCGGGGGCTGATTGCCGCGCTGACCGAGAAGGCGGAGGAAAACAAGGACGCCATTCTGCCGGGCTATACCCATCTGCAGCGGGCGCAGCCGATTCTCTTTTCCCATCATCTTCTGGCCTATGCCATGATGCTGATCCGGGATGAGGGGCGTTTTGCCGATACCGCTTCCCGCATGGATTCTTCCCCCATCGGCTGCTGCGCGCTGGCCGGCACCACCTACGATACCGACCGCCGCTTTGAGGCGGAAAAGCTTGGGTTTTCGGCGGTAGCGCGGAACAGCCTGGACGGGGTGTCCGACCGGGATTTTGGCGTGGAGTTTCTCTCGGCCGCATCGATTCTCATGATGCACCTCTCGCGGCTTTCGGAGGAGCTGATCCTTTGGGCAAGCTGGGAGTTCAAGTTTGTGGAGCTTTCCGACGCCTACACTACCGGTTCCTCGATCATGCCCCAGAAGAAGAATCCCGACATGGCCGAGCTCATCCGGGGCAAGACCGGACGGGTCTACGGCGACCTGATGGCGCTGCTTACCACCCTGAAGGGGCTTCCTCTGGCCTACAACAAGGATATGCAGGAGGATAAGGAGAGCATCTTTGACGCGGTTGATACGCTGAAAAGCTGCCTTGCGGTGATGACCCCCATGATCGCCACCATGACCGCCTGCAAAGACAATATGCTGAAAGCTGCCCAGAAGGGCTTTATCAACGCCACTGATCTGGCCGATTATTTAGTGAAGAAGGGGATGCCCTTCCGCTCGGCCTACAAGATTTCCGGGGAGCTGGTGGCGCGCTGTATTTCTTCCGGCGAGGTGCTGGAGACCCTGCCGCTTGCGGTCTATCGGGAGGCGAGCGAGCTCTTTGAAGATGATCTCTACGAGGCGATCTCCTTGAAGACCTGCGTGGAGAAGCGAATCTCGGAGGGGGGCACCTCCCCTGCCTCGGTGGAGGCGCAGATTTCCTATGTGAAGGAGTATCTGGCGAAATGATTAAGGTTTTTATCGACGGCAGCGCGGGAACTACCGGCCTTCGGATCGCCGACCGCCTTTCCTCCCGCGCCGACCTTTCTCTCATCCGTCTGCCCGAGGAGGCGCGGAAGGACACCGCTGCCCGGGCGGCGGCGCTGAACGAAGCGGATGTGGCCTTCCTCTGCCTGCCCGACGAGGCCGCCCGCGAGGCAGTAGGGCTTTTGGAAAACCCCAACACTGCCCTCATCGATCCCTCCACCGCCCACCGCACGGCGGAGGGCTGGACCTACGGTTTCCCCGAGGTGGTGGGGGAGGCGGCGATTGCCTCCTCACGCCGGGTGGCCAATCCTGGCTGCCATGCCAGCGGTTTTGTGGCGCTGGTGGCGCCGCTTGTGAAAGCGGGGCTTTTAAAAAAGTCCGCCCGGCTCTCCTGCTTCTCGCTCACCGGCTATTCGGGGGGCGGCAAGGGGATGATCGCCGAATATGAGAGCGGGGAGAAAAGCCCGCTTCTGGCCGCTCCCCGGCAGTACGCCCTGGGGCAGCGCCACAAGCACCTGCCCGAGATGGCCTACTACACCGGCCTTGAAAACCCCCCGGTCTTCTGTCCGGTGGTGGCACCCTTCTACAGCGGCATGGAGGTGACGGTGCCTCTCTTTGCCGCCGACCTCACCGGCAGCTTTTCCGACCTGGCTTCGCTCTACCGGGAGTGTTATGCCAGTCCGGTGGTGCACTTTGAGGAAGGGGAGAGCGAGGGAGGTTTTCTGTCGGCGGCGGCCTTCTCCGGCCGGGACGATATGGAGATCCGCCTTTTCGGAAATGACGAGCGTCTGCTTCTGGTGGCCCGCTTTGACAACCTGGGCAAGGGCGCCTCGGGGGCGGCCATTCAGAATATGAATCTGATCTTAGGGGTGGAAAAGACTACGGGTCTTGTGCTTTAAGATCTTTCCCTCAAATTTTTGCTATCAACACATACGGAGTATTGAACGATATGAAAACCATTTCGGGCGGTGTTACCGCCGCCAAGGGCTTTTTCGCTAACGGCATTCATGCGGGGATCCGCAAAAACCGCACCAAGCGGGATCTGTCTCTGATTTTCAGCGACCGGCCGGCCAGCGCCGCGGCGGTCTATACCACCAATCTTGTCAAGGGCGCGCCCCTTCTTGTGACCAAAGAAAACCTGAAAAGCGGCAGCGCCCGGGCGATCATCTGCAACAGCGGCAACGCCAATACCTGCAATGCGGACGGGGTGGAGATCGCCGAGGCTACCTGTCGCCTCTGCGGCGAGGCGCTGGCCATCGATCCCACCGAGGTGGTGGTGGCCTCTACCGGCGTCATCGGGCAGCCCCTTTCGATCACTCCCTTTGCTGAAGGGATGAAGGAACTGGTCGCCGGTCTCTCGGCCGAGGGGAGCGATGCTGCCGCCGAGGGCATCATGACCACCGATACGGTGAAAAAAGAGGTGGCGGTGGAGTTCACGCTGGGGGAAAGGTCTGCCGCCTGGGCGGTATCGCCAAGGGCAGCGGCATGATTCATCCCAACATGGCCACCATGCTGGTCTTCCTCACCACCGATGTTTCGATTTCGTCCGCCATGCTGCAGAAGGCGCTGTCGGGGGATGTGGCCGCGACCTTCAACATGGTCAGCGTGGACGGCGACACCTCCACCAACGATATGGTAGTGGTCTTAGCCAACGGTGCGGCGGAAAATGAGGAAATCACCGGAGAAGGAGAGGATTTTGCCGCCTTTATGGCCGCTCTCAACAGTGTGACGGTGGCTCTCTGCCGGGCGATTGCCGGGGACGGAGAAGGGG
>CAZGQH010000236.1:0-3220 GCA_964527575.1 uncultured Lachnospiraceae bacterium | reverse complement strand
CACGGCGGAACCGCCGGTGGCCAGCATGGGGTCAAGGACAATGATCTGCCTCTGATCGATCTTCTTCGGCAGCTTGCAGTAATACTCATGCGGCTCCAGGGTCTCCTCGTCCCGATAGAGACCGATATGCCCCACGCAGGCATTGGGTACCATGTTGAGAAGGCCGTTTACCATACCGAGCCCGGCCCGGAGGATCGGAACCACCGCAATGGCCTCTCCGGCCAGCATCCGAGAGCGGGTGGTCGTCAGAGGAGTCTTCACCTCCACTTCGGTGAGAGGAAGATCCCGCAGTGCCTCATAACACATGAACATGGTGATCTCGCTCACCAGTTCGCGAAAGCTCCGGCGATCGGTATCCTCCGAGCGGAGAATCGAGATCTTGTGCTGAATCAGGGGATGATCAAAAACCGTAATATTGGCCATGACAAATTCCTTTCTTTTCTTGCCTTTTTCCCAAAAGCAAATTCGAAAAAGTCAATCGAAAATTCTCTTAAAAAGACTTCAGGCTTTATTTTCGCTCTTATTATCGTCCTCCGGCTCGCCTCTATCCCGCGAGAGAAAGAGATTGGTGAAGATACCAAGCAGCAGAGCTGTCGCAATGGCCGTAATCTGAATCTTGCCGAAGGAGAGCACCAGACCGCCCACACCGGCAATGAGGATCACCGAAACGGTAAAGAGGTTGCGGTGCCGGTCAAGATCCACGTCTTTAATCATCTTCAGACCCGACACGGCGATAAAGCCGTAAAGGGCCATGCAGACCCCACCCATCACACAGGGAGGAATCGAGTTGACAAATGCCACAAAGGGAGTCAGGAAGGAGACGAGAATCGCCCCCAGCGCCGCAGCAATGATAGTCACTACCGAGGCGTTTCCGGTGATGGCCACGCAGCCCACCGACTCCCCATAAGTGGTGTTGGGACAGCCGCCGAAGAATGCGCCCGCCATCGAACCCACACCGTCCCCAAGGAGTGTGCGGGAAAGACCGGGATTTTCCAGAAGATCCCGCCCGATAATGGAAGAGAGGTTCTTGTGGTCGGCGATATGCTCCGCAAAGACCACGAAGGCCACCGGGCAATAGGCCACGGCAATGGCAGCGATATACTGTCCCATGGAGCCCAGCTCCCCGTAGGTATAGCCTCCCTTAAAGGCGGTCAGGAAGGTGAAATCGGGAAGGGCAAAGAAGGTACCGAGCGTCACCTTTCCGTTCTCCAGGAGAGCCGAAAAATGGCCGAAATTCACAATGCGAAGAGCGTCGATATCGAGAGCAATACCGATCGCGGTCAGAACCGAAGCGAAGAGATAGCCCGAAAGAATGCCGAGAATAAAGGGGATAAGACGAACCATCTTCCGCTTGCCGTAAACCGAGCAGGCCATGGTCACACCCAGCGTCACAAGACCGGTCAGCACACAGAGAAGCAGATTCGCGGTGGGCAGATTCTCCACCACCGTGGCAAGAGCGCCGTCCTGCACCACAAGACTCTCTACCGGACGGGTAAAGCCGCCCTTCTGCAGGTCGCCGATGGCATTGCCGGCAAGAGATAAACCGATGATCGTCACGGTGGGGCCGATCACCACGGCGGGCATCACCCGGGAGATCCATTTAACGCCGCAGAAGTGCACTACAACGGCAAGCAGCACATAGACAAGACCGGCAAAAACCGCTCCGATCAGAAGCCCCAGATAGCCGAGAGACATGGAGACGCCGCCGGCAAAGGCCGCCGCCATTGAGCCGAGGAAAGCAAAGGAGGAGCCGAGAAAAACCGGACTCTTCTTCTTGGTAAACAGGATATAGACCAGCGTACCCACGCCGGCGCCGAAAAGAGCCGCGGCTGGCGACATCCCATGACCCACAATCACCGGAACCACTAAAGTCGCCGCCATAATGGCCAGAAGCTGCTGAATAGCAAACACCACCAGCCTGCCGCCCCCGATCTCCCGGGGCCTCGCGTCAATGTCATAGACGAGTTTCATTGTCTTTCCCTCCGAAGGATTTTTTGAAGTCAGTTCACAGAAGACCCTCCGCCATCGCCTTCGGGCATAAAAACAGCTGACACTGTCGCGAGAAAGAGTCAGCTCAGGAAAGTTGCAAAAAAGGACGGATGCCTTCACAAACCGTCCTTATGATACCATTTCCGACTTTTTTTGTCAATAACTTTCGCCATCTTTCGGCGAAAAAAAGTATTTTTTCGCCGAAAGATGAGACATTTTGCCGAAATGCTCTGTCAAAATCGCTCTGCTGCGGCATATGGCCTCAAAACTTCAGTCAGCCTCCGAGCCGGTCGCAGAGAACCTGCCCGCCAAAAGCTCCTCCTGCGCGGGACACTCTCCGCGTCCGCACGCCTCTTCCCTTCCCGCCCTTTTCAGACTGCGGCGATAGAGCCGGCGCAGCGGCGGGGTGTTGAAGCGGAGAATCATGGTGGGAAGCAGATTGAGAAAAAGGTTGACAAGGGCAATCGGCAGCCCTACCGATAGCTTTCCCGATAAGGGAAAAGCAAGAATCAGAAAACCGAGAAGCCCGATTGTCAAATGGATTGCCACCCCATAGTTCGACTCCAGCAGAAAACGGGCCAGGTAGGCACTGTCCCGGGGAGAGACCAGCCTGTTTTTGCGAAAACTTGTCAGCACACCCCACTCCGGTACCCGGTTCTTCCAGCGGTTAATACCGATGCGGCGGTAAAAGCCCCTCTCTCTTCTGCCGACCTGAAAAAGCTTACTCTCCGGCCGGAAAAACCGCGCCGGCAGGCGCCGGATGATGAGAGCAAAGAGAGCGTCGATGGCAAAGACCACGGCAGCGGCAAAGACAGAAGTCCCAAGAAGCGACAGAAATACCGACAGGACATACCGTCCCCCGAAAAGGAAGTTGACAAACGGCACCAGAAAAAGCGTGCCGCCCACCACGGTCAGATAGAGCATGGCTTGACCTCGGTCTCGGTGGTATAGGTGAGGGGCAGGCCGTAAACCGACTCATAGGTCTCCTTCCAAAGCCGATAGTTCTCAAGACACATGGCCTCGGTGTTCTCCCGGACATTCTTTTCCACCGAAGGGTGGATTGCCGGCAGAATGTGCACCGTGTAGGCCTTGACGGGGAAACCGTCCGCACCGACCGTCTCGGTGTCTTCGGTGGTGATGAAGATCGGCACAACCGGAACCCCGGCCTTGGCCGCAAAGCGGAAGGCGCCCAACTTCAGCGGACGGGGCTTCTGATAGTTCCACCACACGC
>CAZGQH010000235.1:0-3251 GCA_964527575.1 uncultured Lachnospiraceae bacterium | reverse complement strand
CCGATAAGCGGGGAGAGGCGGCGGTGATTTCGGGCAAGACCTTTCCGGTGGGATCCGGGCAGATACACAACATGTGGTATACCTTCAACGGCCGTGCCTATCTCTCGGGATTTGCCACGCCAAGAGAGGATCTGGGAATTCCGCACCTGGCCAAAAGCACCGTGCGCCGCAGTCTGGTGATCAAGTGCCGGACCATGCCCCGCTCCCGTTTTGTTCTGCGGGTGCGCACCGAAAAGGAGGGCTGGCGGGAAGTGGAGCGGGTGGTGGCTGCGGGCGCTTTTGACGAGACCGATTTTGCGGCAGTAAGCTTCCTTCCCGAGGCGCGCCAGCTCCACATTTCAAAGGAGCATGAGAGAAAATGGGTGGAAAAGCAGCTCTCCTTCTCTTCCCGGGAATTCCGGCGGCCCTTCGGGATTTATTCGGTGGCCTATCGCTACCGGATGGCGGGGCGTCCGCGGCTCTAAAAAGAGCAGTCCGCCCGCTGCCGCATAGGATAAAGAGAGAGCGATTTTCGAGAAAAGGAATGAGAGAACTATGAAACAGCTTTCCGATTACAACAAGCTCTGGCATCTCTTTGCCGAATGCCTCTCCGCACGCTATCGTCGGGTGGAGAATGGCGCGGATTTTGCCATCCGGCGTGTGAACAACGATGTGACGATCTTTTTTGAGCATTCGGATGGGGCGCTCGACTGGAAAAACAATTTTTCTTTTGCCTCCCGTCCCTACCGGGACATGGGCGAGGGGTGGCGCTGTCACCGGGGATTTCTTTCGGTCTTCCGGGCGGCAGAGCCCTATCTTGCTCCAGTGATTACCGACGAGACGGTGAAGAAGATCACGGTGGTGGGCTATTCCCACGGAGCGGCGCTCGCTCTTCTCTGCCACGAATATATCTGGTTTCACCGTCCCGATCTGCGGGATTCTCTGGAGGGCTACGGCTTCGGCTGTCCCCGGGTCTTTTACGGCAGGATGACTCCTACGCTTCAGGCCCGCTGGGAGCGCTTCTTCATTATCCGGAATATAGACGATATCGTCACGCATCTGCCGCCCCGGCTCTTCGGCTACCGGCATGTCAAAGCTCCTCTTCTCATCGGGGAGAGAGGACGCTATTCGCAGGTGGACGCCCACCGGGCAGAGAGCTACTTACAGGAGCTCCGGCTGCTGGCGGACCGTGTGACCGATGAGAAAGGGGGAAATGCGGGTGACCGGCGAAGAGATCGCCATTTCGCTGACAAGACATGACAAGGAGCTGGACAGCCTGCGCTATCGGGTCGAGGCCTGCGAGGAGGAGAACGAGAACATCCGCAATATCGCCCTTTCGGTCAACAAGCTTGCTGTGAACATGGAGCATATGCTGACCGAGCAGAAGGAGCAGGGGCAGCGGCTGACCGTTCTGGAGCACGGGCCGGGCGAGAGCTACCGCCGATTAAAGGAGACGGTTGTCAAATGCGTCACCTCCTCGCTGCTTGGCGCCATTCTCGGCGCGGTGATGACGCTGATTTTCCGATGAGTTTGTCAAAAACAGAGAGAGACACGATGAAATCGTGTCTCTCTCTGTTTTTTTATTTCTTGTATTCCCGCCGGATCAGCAGGGCGATGACGGCGGTGCAGATCGGAACGGCGGCCAAAAGGGGCAGGATGGTCCGCAGCTTGCCGTCTTTTTTGTTGACATAGACATAGGCGGCATCGTTGGGCCCGATGTCGGCGATGGTGCGGAAGGCAATTTTTTTGCTCTCTTCCTTGCGGGTCTTTTCTTTGGGCTTTATATGTGCGGTGGTGGAAGAAGATCCCGGATGCTTCTGGAGCAGCTCTTTATAAAGGGCGAGATTCTTTCGGACCTGCTCTTTCAGGGAAGAGGGAGCCTTTCCGGCAGGCGTAGGAGAGGAGCTTTCTTCTTCGGTCGTGACCGGGCGGCCGGCCTCTTCCGGTTCGGTCTCTTTGCCGCCCTCCGTTTTTGCCGAGTCGGAAACCGCTTCCGCGGCTTCTGAAGCGGGCTCTTCCCGGACGCCTTCCTGTTGCGGGGTCTCCTTCTTCGGATCTTCCTCCGCGACCGGGACGGGAATCGGTTCTGCCGCGGGGGCAGGCGTTTTGTCAGGGCTGCCGACGGCTTCGTCTGTCGGCTGAGAAGGAGCCGCGGGCGCTTCCGAACTGTTGACCGTCGGCTCCGCACTTGCCGGCTCTACGGCAGGGAGGAGGGAGGACAGCGGCAGAGAGAGAAGGGAGGCGAGGGCAACAAGCCGTTCGATGTCGGGCTCGGCTTCACCCCGTTCCCACTTGCTCACCGACTGGCGGCTGACTGCCAATGCCTCGGCAAGCGCGCCTTGGGAAAGTCTTTTTTCCGAGCGAGCCTTGCGGATTCGATCGGCGAGGCTTTCTTCCGGAAGGAAGGAAAGACCGGTGGTATCGGTCGGTTTTTCCCCGGTGAGAAGTTCGTCGGGTGTGATGTGATAAAGCGCTGCCAGAGCAGCGCAGCAGGCGAGGGAGGGGGCGGCTTTTCCGCTCTCCCATTTGCTCACCGCCTGCCGGCTGACCGCCAGTGCTTCGGCTACCTGATTCTGTGAGAGTGCGGCCTGTTTCCGGCCGGCTGCCAGCCGTTTTGCGATAAGAATTGCGTCCATGGGAAGTTTCCTTTCCGCCCTGTCGGGCACCCTTGAGACAAGAGAGTCAGGCGTCCGCTTTCTTGGCGGGCGCTTTCATGGTGAGGGAGATGCGTTTCTTTTTCACGTCCACGGCCAGTACCCAGACCTTCACGATGTCGCCCACCTTCAGAACCTCCGAGGGGTGCTTGATGAAGCGGGAGGAGATCTGGGAGATATGAACCAGCCCGTCCTCGTGAACACCGATGTCCACGAAGGCACCGAAGTCGATGACATTGCGCACCGTGCCGGTAAGCTCCATGCCGGGGGTGAGATCCTCCAGCGAGAGAATATCGGTGCGGAGCATGGGAGCGGGCAGCTCGTCACGGGGGTCGCGCCCCGGCCGCTTCAGCTCGGTGACAATATCCTGCAGCGTGGGCACGCCGATTCCCAGCTTTTCGGCCAAGGATTCAATGCCAAGCTCTTCCGCCCGCTCGGCGATATCGGCAAGGCCGCCGGCCTTCTGTGCGCTTTTATCGTAGCCGCAGGCCGCCACCAGCGCTTCGGCGGCGGTGTAGCTTTCGGGATGACCCGCCGTGTTGTCGAGGGCATGCTTGCCCTCGGGGATGCGGAGGAAGCCGGCGCACTGCTGATAGGCCTTGGGGCCGAGCTTCGGTA
>CAZGQH010000234.1:0-3253 GCA_964527575.1 uncultured Lachnospiraceae bacterium | reverse complement strand
GTCTGATAATCCACCGAGGTCCAGGTCTTGCCGTCTTTGGAAACCAGAAGCTCCCACTCCTTCATATTGAAGCGCTCATTCTCCTTGGTACCCGCATTGATCAGCGTATAGGTATTGAAGTCCTTGACCGAGCCGAGGTCGATGACAAATTCGTGCTGATAACCGCCCAGCTCATACTTCAGACCGCCTGCCCCCTTCCTCGAGGTCCACTTGGTGTCGGGATCGCCGTCAAAGCAGTTTTCGATGACATCCTTGGTAGTGGACTGCCCGGAAAACTCCACAACCGTAGCACCCTTCGCGATGTTCGTGCCCTCGGTAACGGGGGAAGAGAGTGCCGGATTGGTCTTGTCGCCTTTGGTAACCGGCCGATTCATGGGATACTCGGGATTCGGAATGCCGTTGATATTCTCGGTCACGAAGTTATCCTTATACTCACCGAAGCCGATGAAATTGAAGGTACCGTCGTCCAGCTCCTTCACATACTGGAGGCGAACCTCCTCCATGCAGCTAAGTCCGGTGACCTCCTTGACCTTCTTGTTGAAGGGAGAGTTCACATTGTAGGGATCGTCCGAAAGCTCGGTAGAGGAAGCCTTGATCAGGAAGTTGATCGAGTCCATCAGACCGTATGTAATGTTTCCGTTTTCATCCTTGGTGGTGGGATAACGCCAATCCATGTAGGAGGTAAAGATGTTGCACTGGCCGTAAGGCTGCCAGCCCCAGTCACGGATAGCGGGATCCTGCATGCTGTAGATCTTGACATTGTTTGCGTCATAGCCCCAGTGGAAGTAGCGGAAGCGTCCGTGGTCGGCCATGTTCTCGGTCCACCAAGCGCCGGAGCCATAGTACATTTTGCCGCCGTACTGCTGCATGGCGTGCGTGATCTCGTGAGCAAAGAATCCGATATCGGTGGGATTGCCATTGGCATACTGGACCGAAACACAGACCTTGTCGCCGGCGTTGTAAGCGACACCGTCGTAGTTCTTGTCAGCGGCAAAAACAATCTTTTTGGGCTCGGTGCCAACGCCGAAGCGGGCAGACAGCCGGGGATAAACGTTATAGAAGAGGTCGATCAGGTTGGGAAGATAGTCGGAATTGCGCACAAGCTCCCAGTCGCCCTGGAAGACCAGCTGGAAGGGACTTTCATACTTTGCTTCGGTAATCTCGATCGGAACCGAAGCCAAAACCGTCTTGCTCGCATCATCCGCGCAGATATTGACGTAGACGGTCTTACCTACCGTATACGGCACCGTGCATTTGGCGATACCGGTGTAGGTTCCGTTCGAGCCGGTGGTGGTCACACCGTCCTGCTCATAAAGGTAATTCTTGCTTCCAAGCTCGGCAGTAACCGTCATATAGAAGCTTGTAGGACAGTTCGTTGTAAAATTAAACAAGAGGTAGCTGCCGGCTTTGGCAGAAACCCTCTCCCAGGAGGATTCGACACGGGTTTCCACAGGGATCAGCTCGATATCCACCTTTTTGGCGTCATCGTCTTTTACGACAACGGCGCCCACCGTGCCAAGACGGCGAACCGAACCGGAGGAAACCTCGGACTTCTCCCCGTTTTCGCCGCGCAGCGTATAGGACTTCGCATAGCCCTGGTAAGCGCGGTTGATCTCATTGGAAATCTCCGAGCCGTTTCCGAAGTAATCAAACTCGGAATAATCAATATCATCGGGAACCCATTCAAAATCCCGGAGAGTCGCGGTGTAAAACTCGGTTTCCACAAGTTTGTCGGGATCCTCCGGCTTGGTAGTGTCGGGTGTGGTGACACCGTCGGTATCCTTAGGCGTGGTAACACCCGGATCCGTTGTAGTGTCGGGAGTCGTTTCCTCCGGGCCGCCGCAGGCAACAAGCGCCACAGCCATCAGAGCAACGAGCAGAATCAGGATCAATTTTTTCACTGAAAATACCCTTTCCTTTCTTGGACACCGCAGCGGGAGCAGGCTTTTCTTCCGAAAAGAGCCGCCGCAGTGTATGTTTTGGTGTTTGTCGTCAAAGCCGAAAGAGCGCGGCTATGATTGATTTATTGTAGCACAACAGAATAAAACTTGCAAGCCCTCCGGGCCAGATTTACAACTTTGAACAGGGGATAAGACAAGAATAGACAATCATTGTTCCTGTTCTGCCGGACTTCTTGTTCAAAAAAGAGAAACCGCAGCCCAGCCGGGCTGCGGTTTCATTTTGTCTGTAAAAGGATCTCTTACCAATTACTGATCAAACAGCATGAACTCGTGCAGACGAAGGATCTTGCCGGCACCTTTATCGGAAGCAAAGACGCGCAGCATCACATAACGGGCCGACTGATCGCCCACATTCACCGAAACCTGCTCCTGGTTCATATCCTTCTGATAGTCCACCGAGGTCCAGGTCTCGCCGTCATCCGAGATCAGAATCTCCCACTCGCGGGTATTGAAGCTCTTGCCGTCGTTGATCAGCGTATAGGTGTTGAAGCTCTTCTTCTCACCCAGATCGATGATCAGCTCGTGCTGATAGCTGCCCAGCTCATACTTATAGTCGCCGCTGGCACCCGAGGGAGCATACCACATGGTATCGAGGTCGCCGTCAAGAGCGTTCTCAACCGGATTGGTCGGTCTCTGTCCGGAGAAGCTCACAACCGTGGCACCCTTGGCGATGTTGGTACCCTCGGTAACAGGAGAAGAGAGGACGGCATTGGTCTTATCGCCCTTCTTCACCGGCTCGCGCATGGGATAGGTGGGGTTCGGAATGCCTTCCAGATCCTCGGTAAGGAAGTTATCCACATAGTCGCGGAAGCCGATAAACTCCCATTCGCCGTTTTCTAACTTCTTCTCATAATCCTTCCGGAGATCCTCCACCGTGTCATAACCGGTGATCTCCTTGACTTTGTTGTTGAAGACCGAGCCCTTGGTGTAGGGATTGTCATTCAGCATGACGTCGGAGTCCTTGATCATGAAGTTGATCGAGTCGATCAGGCCACGGTTCAGCGTGCCGTCCTCGTTCTTGGTGGTAGGCCACATGGCGTCGAGGTAAGCGAAGAAGACCTTGTTGTTACCGTAAGCCTGGTAGCCCCAATCCTGAAGAGACTGATCGCTCATGTTATAGATCTGAACGAACTTGGTGGAATAGCCCCAGTGGAAATAGCGGAAACCGCCGTAGTTAGCCATATTCTCGGTCCACCAGGCATCACCGCCGTAGTTCAGCTTGCTGTACTGCTGTACCGAGTGGGTGATCTCGTGGGAGAAGAAGCCGAGATCGGTGGGGTGGCCGTTGGCAT
>CAZGQH010000233.1:0-3278 GCA_964527575.1 uncultured Lachnospiraceae bacterium | reverse complement strand
CATTCCATTGACCGTATCACACCTCACTGTGTCGTAGGTCAGCTTTCCGCAGAGATCGGTGCGGCCAATGCCATGCTGGGAAAGCAAAATGCAGTTGCCGGATCACAGCTCTCGGGTGCTCCCGGAAAAGGCCATGCCTCCGATGTGCCTGTCGGCGAGATTCTCGCGTTTGATTTACATGAGAGTAAGCTTTCGCTTGTTGAAAAAGGGGCGGAAAGGCTGGGATTTGATTTTATTCGCACAGCATGTCATGATGCGCGAGAAATCCTTCCAGAGCTCGAAAAAACGGCCTCACGGGTGATTTGTGACGTTCCCTGCTCCGGTCTTGGAGTGATTGCCAAAAAGCCGGAGATTCGCTATAAAGGCCCTGCAGAGATCGAGGCTCTTCCGGCCATGCAATATGAGATTCTGAAGACGGCATCCCGCTATCTCTTGCCCGGTGGAATTCTGATTTATTCTACCTGTACGATCAATCGAGGGGAAAACGAGGAGGTTGTGGAACGCTTCCTCCGGGAAAATCCCGAATATGTGCTTTCCGGCTTTCCGGTGCTTCCTGATTGGCCGAATATCCTTCCCGGCGAAGGAATGCTTACTCTCCTTCCCAGCGGGATTTCAGACGGTTTCTTCATCGCCCGCATACAGCGAACAGTGCAGTAATTTTGTGATATAGGGATTTATAATACATTGATATAGACTAATAATCAAAAAGGCGCCTGACGTTTTTGTCAGGCGCCTTTTGTTGGTAGAGTGAAATGAGAGAAAGAGGATATGCTGTATGCAAGTTCAGTTGATATTAAAAATATCGCACAACATCGGAAGGTATTTAGTAACGGGTTACAGTGTGTGTAATGCGGTAGTATTCATCGCGTGAACGGGTAATCTTGATTTTGAAGGCCTATTGATAGAAGAATTCAATTCGGAAAAGCCATTCTTTCTTTGAAGGGATAGAGGGACTTACGATATTCCCAGAATTTTTGCCGCTTTCAGAAGTGCAATCTGGGTTTTGGCGTCGGTGATTTCGCCGGAGAAAATCATGGCAAGCGCTTCGCGGAAAGGAAGCTTGACCACGTCAAGAAATTCATCGGCGTCCAGGTGCCTCTCTCCATAGCTGAGATCTTCTGCCATATAGATATAGATGATCTCGCTCATAATGGCAGGCGAGGCGTTCATTTTACCGAGGGAGCGCCATTTTTCCGCTTTGCAGCCGGTTTCTTCGGAGAGCTCACGGACTGCGCAGGCAAAGGGATCCTCCCCTTCCTCCAGCTTGCCCGCCGGGACCTCTAAAAGAAAGCAGGAGGCGCCATAACGGTATTGCTGTACAAGGAGTATGTTTCCGTCCTTATCCACAGGCAGGACGCAAACACCGCCGTTGTGAAGCATGATTTCCCGATCCACGATATCGTGATTGCAGAGCTCGGCACGGCATTTGGCGATCTTAAAAATCCGACCGTTAAAAACAATCTCACGGGAGATTTCTTTTTCAATCAGTTCTTTATTGAATTCCATTCCTTCTACCTCTTATTCATGGAATATGTAATTTGTGAATTTAGTGGTGATGTTTTTCGGGTGATTATGAAATACGACAGTTTTCCTGTCCTTTTTCCGTTATTTCATTGGATGGAGCTTAGTCACACCGTTGAAAAATAGCAGGTGTAGGGAAAAGAGTGGCCGGTATACTCCACTGTCTCTTTACGCACCAAGAGATATACAGTCTGTCTATCGTGATCTAAAAACAGATGCCGCCGCAATTATGCGACGGCATCTTTATGAGTATTCTCTTACTTAATGCTGCCCCAGCCGATCTCGGTCAGGCTGCCGCTGTCTTTTACATCAAGCGCGGAAATCATGACCACATCTTCGGTAGAGATAGCAGTAATTTCGATTTCAGGAGAAACGTAAACGTTTTTCATTCTCAATATCCTCCTAATAGATTAGTTGTAGAGGGCGATATCCGCCATCTGGAAAGCACCTGTACCAGTCTCAAATACAATCTTGTAATGTTGATAAGGCGTGGGATTGTCGATACCGTAGATATTAAGCTCAGCACTGAAGTTTCCGCCAGCCGTCACTTTATCCAGCTCAGTCCACGTATTTTCATCATTAGAGCCATAAAGCGTCCAGCCTTTGGGATTACGACCCCAACGGGTGGAGTCACCACCGGTCGTGATTCCGTAACCGGTAGCCGTCTGAGCCTTGGCATAAGACCACTGAATGGTTACCTGAGTACTACTGCTGTAGTAACCAAATTTGGTACCGGCATCGTTGTCAAAAAGCTGTGTAAGACCTTCTCTATCGGGATAGCTTGCATTCGGGTTAGAAGAGAAAGAAACAATACCAGAGATGATATCATTGAAGTTGTATTCTACTTCAGAAGCGGTCTCATAGAGACGAATTTCGCCCAGCTGGAAATAAACATTGGTATTGATTTCAAACTCGATTTTATAATACTTATAAGCCGTAGGGTTATCCACGGTGTAGAACGCGGTCTGACCGCCTTCGCCGGGCAGATTAGGCGTATCAACCTTATCAATCTCATTCCAAGTCTTCTCATCGCCTTCATCGTTTGAACCGAAGAGTACCCACTGCTTGGGGTTACGAACCAAATTGCCGCCTTCCGAGTCATTACCGGTGGTGATACCATAAAGAGAAACGGTCTTAGCATCCGCGTAATTCCAAGTAAAGGTTTGCTTGGTGTTTGTACCGGAATGGAAACCATACTTATAAGCATCTTTATCAAAGAGATTATTCGCGTTGGTCTCGCCTGAAGTGTTGTTATCGCCAACTACTGCATGTGCATTCTGCTCGCCGTCCAACCAAACGAAACCGCCCATTGCGACCTGCTCGCTGATAGACTTTTCAATAGTGCTGCTATAAAGCACATCCTCGCCATTGGTGATGCTGAGCGAGATGCTGGTCCAGGCAAATACAGGAACATCCTTCAGAATGAAACCGGTAAGGACATCGCCCTCAGCGGGAGTCCAATACTCGCCGTTTGCCACGACTTCGCAAAAGAGAGCAAGCTTTTGAATGCTCTCGGTATAGGACTTGACTACCGCATCGCCCTTCTTGAAGGTAATCTTCATCTGACCGTTTGCATAGAGAGAGAAATCGTTAGCGGAAAGATCCGATTCCTTCACCGCAAAGATGAAGCGCATGTCATTGCCGGCCTGCGTGCCGGGTTTTGTCTGCATATAGGCACTGAAGACATCGCCTTCGGTGGTGGGGGAAGAAAGTCTTCCGCCGCCTGCATTCGCATCCACATTGACGGTAATCGCCTT
>CAZGQH010000232.1:902-3287 GCA_964527575.1 uncultured Lachnospiraceae bacterium | reverse complement strand
CTATCTCGTCTATGTACACAGCGCACGCAACAGATGATACGGTCTCCTTCTCGGCATTGTGGGCGCCGGTTATGACAGGAGCCAGCCGATCACCATAACGCTGCTTATGGGAGAGTACTATTATGCGACCTATACCTATCCGGCGCTGACAGAAGAAGAGCAGAAAAATGCTTCTTCCGCTCTGGCGGTTGTTTCTTCGGACACAGTATATTACAGTGCCAAGAAGACCTGTGTTTCCACGGTAACCTTCTCCGACCCCACCGATTTTGAGGTTGGCGGTAAGATCTCGGCTCGTCTGCACGACGATCACAACGATCGAACCTTTACGGTCACTGCAGTCAGTGAAGACCGGAAAACCGTAACTTTTTTCTGTGACGATATGGTGACTGCCAAGAGCCTTCTTGAGTTTAAAGTCAGCGATGATCTTCGCTTTAGTGTGGCGGTGGACAGTGCAGTCAATACCGTAACGGAGACCGCCGTGGGCTATATCCAGACCCGTGAGCATAAAGAAGATCCTGAAGGAAGATTTGACGCCCGAATCATCATCGAGGCCAATGAAAACTATATTAAAAATTTCAGTTCGGCAACGCTGTCTATGGACTTTACTCTTGCCGATGGCAGCACCCGCGCCTTTTCGAACAGCAATACTACTCTTTATCGGGAGGTACAGTCGGGTGACGATATTTATACCGCGACAAAAGACTGTGCTCTTTTTGGTGTGGCCGTGATTGGAGTTCCCATGGGAACGCGCAGTGTTTCGGTTAAGGTGACCTTCCGGAATGCGGAAAGCGGTGAGGAAATCGAGATCAACATCGGTACCGCATCGTTGGCGATTACGACCGGGTGCGAGGTTTCGGATGTAAAAGGTATGAGTCGTTATGACAGCGGCAATATTACGGTTACCGAAGCCGACGACGGCCGACAGCTGACCGATGACGAGGGGGCTCTCAAGCTTTTTGACGGAACGACGAAGAAGCACGGTACTCACAAGTCCGAATTTTCGGTATCCTTTACGACAAGGAAAGCCAACACCCTCTCGGGAATTATTTTTACGATTGCAAACGATACCTATACCAGCGGTGCCTCGCGTACTTACCGCGCGTGGATGCTTTACGGTCAGGATGAGACCGGCCGATGGTGGGAAGTTGCTTCCTCGACTCGAGCGATTACTACCGGAACCGGCAAAGTGGAAGACGGAGTCGATCCCGATACGGTGGAGGATTCCAACCGTCAGGCCTATATAATCAATAATGCCGGTGAGTTTTCCTCCTATCGGTTGGAGGTCATCGGCGGCGGAGGGTATACTCAGATGGGTGAGATTACGCTCTATACCGCCAAGAGCAACTGAATATCTGTTATTTTGAAAAAATGCCGCAGAAAATACTGCGGCATTTTTTATTTGGAAGGAATCGGTTGAAGAGGGAATATCGCCTTATGAAAATACGCATACTATCTTGCAGCAAAAGTTATTTTATACCGTCTCAATCGGAAAGGAGTCTACTGCTATGCCTTTAACTGCAAAAGAATGTTCTCTCTTGAAAGATATGACCGAAGCTGAACAGCTTTGCGTCGCAAAGTATTCCAAGTATGCCGCTTCTGCCGTGGATGTACAACTGAAAAATCTGTTCAATCAGATTGCAACCGATGAAGCAAAGCATCTGTCCATGCTTCAGGAAATCGGAAAAGGGAATACTCCGGTCATTCCGACTACAACTGGCTCACAGCCCACTTTTACGACCACCTATACTGCTGAGAACGACAGCAAGAAAAACGATGCCTATCTTTGTGAGGATCTTCTTTCTACCGAAAAACACACATCCCATCTCTATGATACCTGTCTGTTTGAGTTTTCCCAAGCAGGCTTTCGTGACGTTCTCAATTATATTCAGACCGCAGAACAGCATCACGGCAAACAACTTTACGACTATATGAAGGTCAACAACATGTATTCTTGATAAGGAATAGCCCGACCGCTTTTTAACGGTCGGGCTATTTTATGGACTTTTTTACAGCAGGTAGATTGCTTGGGGAAATATCCGATACATCTTCTTTAAAAATTCGTATTAAATGTCTTCTTTGTTTATGCTATCACTGATGGAACGTGAAAAGGATGTTAAGCAGACAAAAGCACTGCAAATCGTAAAACAAAATACCTCACGAGTGGTAAGCAATCTTTCTGAAATGCGTATACGCAAAATTTAACTATTTGTATTGCCGACAACGGAAAAGGCGTAGGGGCAGATATGGATGTGTTTAAGCCGTATATATCGGAAAACAACACGGATACGGGCGGTGTCGGACTTTATATCTGCAAGAATATAATCGAAAGTATGAACGGAGAGCTCTCTTTTGTCAGTGAACCCGGTAATACAGTTTTTTTTATTT
>CAZGQH010000232.1:0-892 GCA_964527575.1 uncultured Lachnospiraceae bacterium | reverse complement strand
CGCTGTTAAAGGCCTGAATTTCTTGTAAACAGAAAAAGGGTGGGCACACATGGTGTGACCACCCTTTTTGTGGCGTTCCCGAGCCGATTTGAACGGCCGACCTACCGCTTAGGAGGCGGTTGCTCTATCCAGCTGAGCTACGGAAACCTATTGAATTGGTGAGGAAGCTATTGTTCAGACCAACGGAGTTATTATAGCATACAAACGGGACGAATGCAAGGTTTTCTCAGAAATTTCTTTAACGGATAGTGAAGGAGGAAAACGTCAAAGAAAATCGCAGTTTTTGCTTATAAAAATATGCTGCCAACCATTGACAAATATCTTGTTATAGTGTATAATGCTATACAAGATAGTTTGAAAGGCGGTTTTCTTATGTTTGACAAATCCCAGCTGATGCGCGGCACCATTGAAGGCTGCACCTTAAAAATCATCAGTATGCAGACGACCTATGGCTACGATATTCTGGTCTACCTGAATGATAACGGCTTTGCCGTCACCGAGGGAACGCTCTATCCCTTGCTTCTGCGTCTTGAGAAGAATGGCTATATCACAGCTTTTATGATGGATTCGCCCCTCGGTCCCAAGCGAAAGTATTACACCATCACCAAGGCCGGAAAAGAGCATCTTCAGTCCTTTGAAGAGTGCTGGGCTACTACCAGCGATGCGGTCAATACCATCCTGGCCGCAGAATAATTTACATCATAAGCAGCAAAAAAGTCACCTGCAAAAATCGCAGGTGACTTTTTTGTTATTTCGAAAAGCTGTCTTTCAGTTCCACAATCCGGATGAAGGTGTTTTCCTTTCTGGTATCCTTGATAAAGTAGCCGGTGCGGACGAACTGATACCGGACATTCTCCTCATCGGTGAGGGAAGGCTCGGCCTTGCAGCCATG
>CAZGQH010000231.1:0-3287 GCA_964527575.1 uncultured Lachnospiraceae bacterium | reverse complement strand
GGGTACCGTCACAGCCAAGACGACCGGTACCTACACCATTGTGGGACACAAGGTGGACAACGGCTTTGTTGCCTTTGTGAATGGAGAGAAAAAGTATGAATACTGGGCAAGCCACCACTGGTTTGACAAGGATAACCTTTCTCTTCCCTCGAATCTCGGTAGTTTTACTCTGGAGGCCGGCAAGCCCACTGAAGTGGAGTTCTGGTATCTGGAGGGCAGCGGCGGTCAGGTGCTGGAGCTCAGTGTTTCGCTGGACGACGGCAGCACGAAGAGCTTCGCCGATGCCTTTACCATGGATCTCAAAGAGACGATCTATTTCACCAACCTCAAATCGGGCGGGGATGAGAATCACAATACGATCCGCGATCTTCTTCCGGTCGGTGTGAAGCCCGACGGCAGTGCGGCCGTGGACGATAACGGCTGTCAGGCCAACATGGAACAGAACCATCAGTACGGTGTATCGTATACTCCGATCCGGGCTCTCATGACCAAAGTGGGCAGTGCGGTGGTTCCGAATTTTGAGACGACTTCCTTCAATACCGGACTTTCCTTCGGCATGACGATGGAAGACTTCATGATCGAATATACCGGCTATGTCACCTCCCTCACCGGCGGTACTTATGAGTTCGGTACCCGTGTGGTGGATAACTGTCTCTATGTGGAGATCATTGATCCCGATACGGACAAATCCACCACGGTCTACGAGTTCTGGGCGAGAAATGTCTGGAACGACAACGGTGTTACTTATTACGGCAAGACCATTGATCTTGAAAAAGACAAGGCTTACAAAATCCGTGTGGTCTTCCTTGAAATCAACGGCGGTCAGGGCGTGGAAACCCGCTATAAGGTGGACGGCGCTGAGAAAGAGCTGAAGGACTCCGGACTGGTCTTCACAACCACGAAGCCCACATCGCCGGTCACCTCGGCGAATCTCGATTTCTTTGCCAAAGGTGCCGAGTGGTACTACATGACCTCCGGTGAGGAGAACGATCAGGTGCCCGCGGCGGGCTGGATGACCGATGCTTCGGTCTATGGCGAATGGGACACCGCCAATGCCGATCTGGGTGAGAAGGGCTCCGATGCCTGGGGTACCGACGATGCGGCCAGCTACAACCAGTCGATCTGGGCGGTGAAGGAATTCACTGTGGAAGATCCCGATGCGATCGCCGACTGGGCGCTGATGACCGAGATGTTCTTCGACGACAATATCCATATCTATATCAACGGAATTCCGGTTTTCATTCATCCCACCTGGAACAGCGGTTATCTTACCTACAAGCTGGCAGAAAAGGCCTCTTCGGTTCTGAAGAAGGGCAAGAATGTCATTGCAGCCAGCCTGGTGCAGGGTCACGGCGGCTATGGGTTTGACATGAATCTGTATGCCACCAAGGGCGACACCTCCGGCTATAAGCCCACGGTAACTGCGATTTCCACCGCCGATCAACTGCTCTCTTTTGTGGAGACAGTCAACGCCGATTCCGAGGCCGGAAAGGGTCAGGTCTTCTGTCTTTCCGCCGATATCGACATGACCGGCAAGACCTGGACCCCCATCAAGCGCTTCATCGGTACGCTTGACGGCAACGGCTACAAGATCAAGAATCTGACCTATACCGCTTCGGTGGACGTTTCGGACGGAAACCGGTATGTCGGTATGTTTGTGGAAGATCTGGCGAACAACAATGCCAACGGAATGATCGCCAATCTGACCTTCGAAAACTGCAGCTTCAAGGTGAACGCCACCGGTACGGGTTCGGTTTACGCCGGTATGGTGGCCGGGTCGCTTGACCGTGGCACGCTGCGGAACGTGACCGTGAAGAGCTGCACGCTGGAGAACAGCGGCTACGCCGCCGGCGGTTTTGCCGCCCGCACCTGCTGGGGAGTCAGTGCGGGTCATATCGTCGACTGCACCATTGAGAACAGCAGCTTCAAGGCTTCCGGTCTTGCGGCCGGTCTTGCGGCCTTCGCCGAGGGCGGCGATGAGGTGATTCTCACCGGTAACGAGATCATCAACAGCACGCTGGAGGCAGAGAATACGACTCCCGCTGTGGGAGAGGTCAACTGCAATGTGAATACCGAGGGTCTGACCGTCCGTTCTTCTCTGACGCTTGAGTCGGGCAAGGACTACATGGGCTTCTACCAGATCCGCCCCAATGCAGAGGATTCGACTCTCACCGATTACCGCGTGGTGGTTGTGGCCAAAACCGACTGGATGAAGGCCAACTACGCGAAGGGCTTCAAGGTGACCTTCAGCGACGGCACCACCACCAAGTCCTTTGATTCCACGCCGACTACCGTCTTCAAGAACGTTTCGGCTGCCACCGATTCCTATGTGGACATCTACGAGGCCGTGGGCGACACGGTGGTCTTCGGCTGGGTTGTCACCGAGGTTCCCGCGGGCTTTACGCCGAGCGTTGAGATCGGCGGGTAAAATACGCAAAATATTAAAAACACTGCCGCAGGTTCCTTCTCGAACCTGCGGCAGTATTTTTTGTTCCGTGGGCTTGCTTTCCGCCGCAGCGCAGGGAAGAAGTACAGAAGGAAGATGATTTCCGTTTTCATTTCGAACTCTTTCTCCGTAGATGTTTGTCGTTTGGCTTTTTGTCGTTTTTTCTTTTTTTGAGACGGATTTTAATTGAATCGGTAGTATTAGCCACTATCCCGCCGAAAAGTTTGTAGAAAACTTTAGGGAAATATACTTGAAAATAATGGAATATTATGGTATACTATGGATAATAAAAACAACGCAGGAGAAAGAAAAAGAATGGAAACAAAGGTGAAAATACTAATCGCAGATGAAAATCAGGAATTTCGCAGAGAATGCCGGGAGAAGCTGAGCCTGTTGGGGTATCGGGAGATCAGCGAGGCGACCAACGGAGAAGACGCGCTTTGCCGGATCACGAAAGAGTGCCCGGATGTGGTGCTGATCGATGTGTGGCTGTCGAAGCTCGACTCGATTCAGGTGATGAAGGCGGTGGGAGCGCAGAGCTTCCTGCCCGAGAAGCGACCCTCCTTCATCCTCTTGTCGGTGGTGAACAACCAGAACATTTTCTATGAGGCAACCGAGAACGGGGCAGAGTACTGCATGCTGAAGCCGCTGGACTATCAGAGCCTGAATGAACGCATCATGCGGATCATGGCAAAGAAGAGAAGCTATCGGGCGAAGGATATGGCGGCATTTGCGTCGGCGGGAGCGTCCTCTTCGCTGCCGGTGGCGGGAGCACTTGCGAACCCGACGCTGGGAAATGATCTGGAGTCGCAGGTGACGAAGGTCTTTCATCAGATCGGGA
>CAZGQH010000230.1:0-3305 GCA_964527575.1 uncultured Lachnospiraceae bacterium | reverse complement strand
ATAGAACCTAATAAAACAGAAAAACACCTGCCATTTTCCAAACCCAACGGGTTCGGATTTCAGCAGGTGTTTCATATGGTGGAAGCGAGGGGAGTCGAACCCCTGTCCGAAAATCCATCCCTGAAACTTTCTACGAGTGTAGGTTACCGATTGAATTTCCCCTTGGAGCGCTCGATAGCCGGGGCGCATCCGCAGGTAGCTTTTTTATCCGTGACTGCTTCAAAAGCAAACGGGCAGTGCACGTGCATCACTGAGTGACGCCCAAACAGAGGCCGTGATCCTCCCCTGCCGGACGGGCCGCAATTAGGCAGCCAGAGCTAATTTATTGTTGTTAGCGTTTAATTTTAAGGTTGGGCCTTTTGAGAGTTGCCCGGCTCTACTCGCTTATCTCAGTTCAAAATCCCCGTCGAAACCTTTACGCCCCCTTATAAAAGCTGTGGTGAGGTTATTATAGCGAAAAATCGCCGTTTTGTCAAGAGCAATCGCTGTTTTGCCTCACAACCGGCAAATCGGCATCCTTGCATTGCAAGACTGCCTGTCAATCCTCGGAGTATTTGTTCCGGCTGCGGAATTCCCGCTCGATCTCACGATCCGCCTCTTTGGCGGCTGCCACATCCCGCTTGTCATAGAGCTTCTTGCCTCGGCATAGTCCCAGTTCCACCTTCACATTCTTCCCGGAAAAATAGAGTGAGAGGGGCACCAGCGCAAACCCCTTCTGCGTCACAAGACCGAAGAGTTTCAGACTCTCCTTTTTGTGCATCAGAAGTTTCTTTTCCCGATAGGGATCGCGATTGAAAATATTTCCCTTCTCGTAGGGACTGACATGCATTCCGTAGACAAAAATCTCCCCGTCCACGATACGGCAGAAAGAGTCCTTCAGGTTAACGCCGCCCTGCCGGATGCTCTTCACCTCGGTGCCGTAAAGGGCGATTCCAGTCTCGAAGGTGTCGTCTACAAAATAGTCATGATAGGCCTTTTTATTCGTGGTTATGATCTTGCCCTTTGCCATGGGAACACCCCTTTTCCTCTTCATTGTGGTCATTGCCGCAGGATTTCATTCAATCCCGGCAAACTATGCTGCTTCTGTCTTGCATGTGCAGCAATATAGTTGATTATTCCTGTTGATTCTCACTGTCCAAGACTTCCTTGTAGATTGCTCCTTTGGGAAGTCCCCGATCTTTGGCTGTCTGTTTGATTGCATCCATTTTCGAAAGTCCAAGCGACAGATAGTGGGATACCTGCTCGGCGATTGTCATTTTCGCCCAGAAGGTTTCTTCCTCATCCGCCGAAGCGCCTTCCAGCACCAAAACATATTCTCCCCGCGGTTCGTGCTCATCATAATAAGTGCAGGCAGCCGCCAAATCACAGCGCATGACCTCCTCGTTGAGTTTGGTCAGCTCACGGCAGAGTGCCAGCTTACGCCCTCCGTCGAAAGCTTCCTTCATCATCGCCAGCGTATCCCGCAGACGGTGGGGCGCCTCGTAGAAGATCAGCGTGCGCTCCTCACGGCGAAGTGCCGCCAGCCGCTCGCGCTTTTCCCCGCTCTTTCCTTCAAGAAAGCCCTCAAAGACAAACCGGCGGGTGGATAAACCGGAGAGCGCCAGCGCATTGACCGCAGCACAGGCACCGGGCACGGAGGTAACCGATATACCTTCCTCGGCGGCAAGACGCACGATATCCTCCCCGGGATCGCTGATGGCTGGCGTTCCCGCGTCGGTGACCAAAGCCCAGGACTTTCCCTCCTTCAGAGAAGCTACGATCTCCTCTCCCCGCTGCCGCTTGTTGTGTTCATAATAGCTGATCACCGGCTTGGAAATGCCGAAGAAGGACAAAAGCTTCAGGGTGTTGCGGGTATCCTCCGCCGCCACCCGATCAACCTCCGACAGCACCTTCAGTGCACGCTCGGAGATATCGGCCAGATTGCCGATGGGGGTGGCCACTAAATACAGCATACCTGGCAGAACCTTATTCTTTTCTTCCCGGTCTTTCAAATTGCTCATGAAACACTCCGTTCTCGTAGATAAAGCGAATCTCCTCACTGGATGAACCGTCCTCACGACAGAGGAACAGCGGCTTTGTCAGATAGAGCCCCACGCCTCCGCCCTTCTTTGCCTCGATCAAAACCAGCGATGGCGCGTGAGATATGTCCGCATGGACAAAGGTCATACGTTTCGGCTCGAAGGAGCTCTGCCGCAGCGCCGCCATCAAATCGGACAGCCGATCGGGGCGGTAAACCAGATAAAAACTGCCGCCGTAGCGAAGAAGACGGAAGGCCGCCTGACAGAAATCGAGGATTTCGCCGAAAACCTCGTGCCGCGCCGCATATTTTTCCTCAAATTGATTTTTCTTTCCGTTCCCAACCTTCATATAGGGCGGATTGGCGAAAACCACATCGGCCTCCCGGCCGATGTCGGCGGAGGCAAGCTTCCGCAGATCCTTTCCATGAACCGTGAGCCGATCGGACAAATGGTTTTCCGCAGCATTTCGTTCCATAAGTGCCGCAAAGGCCGGCTGCACCTCTATCGCATGGACATGGGCAAATTTCTCCCGCGTCAACGCAAGCAGCGACACAATACCGCTTCCCGCCCCGAGTTCCACCGCCAGACCGCCCGGCTTCTTTTTCATGTAAGCATGGAGAAGGTAGGCGTCGGTTCCGAAGGTCAGACCGTTCTTCTTCTGGATCAGGGTCACATTTTCGTTGACCCGGTCTTTTCGTTCATCGTCTTTTATCATATCCGCATCAAATAGGAAAGGGGGTCGCACCGAAATCAAACCGATGCGGCTCCCCTTTTCACTGGAATCTACCCAAGATTACTCCGCCTTAGGAGCACCGACAGGGCAAACGCCTTCGCAAGCGCCGCACTCGATGCACTCATCGGCGTTGATCGCATACTTGCCATCAACTTCCTTAATAGCGCTGACAGGGCACTCGTCGGCGCAAGCGCCGCAGCCGATGCACTCATCCACATTGATTTTATAAGCCATGATTACACCTCCGTTCCAAGATATCCCCATTATACACGATAATCCGCGCCTTGTCAATTCATTTTTAGCTTTTTTCCGAATTATCTTTCTTTTCCTTATTTGTAAAACCACTCGGCTTGGTATGAATCGAAGTGCTCATGCGGTTCCGGTTTCCCCGTTTTACCGAGTTGCTGGGCAGCGGTGCATAGCTTGCCCGCCCGTTTTCCTTGGACGGTTGATTGGCGTCTGCCTTCTCCCCTGCCGGACGGCCGCTCACGGGGTGATTATTCTGTCCCTTCCGGCTATTGGCACCCTCCCGAAGTTCCCGGTTCTCACGGTCA
>CAZGQH010000229.1:0-3317 GCA_964527575.1 uncultured Lachnospiraceae bacterium | reverse complement strand
TGTTTAGCTGACCGATACTAATTGACCGAGGGCTTGAACTTTCAAGTTCTTCAACCGTTCGTTTGTTCCCTTTATTCGGTTTTTTATGACCATTTGCAAAGCAAAAGTGTTGTTCTTGTGAGGACAACACTTTTTTCTTTTGTATGCCGAAAAACACCTGTTAAGCAGGCAAGGTCATGTCATATAGGTATGTCTGTATTCTTTCGGCATAGCAAAATCGCCTATGGCAGATACAGTTCTATTCTACCGGTTGTTTCAAGACAGGAGGATAAATCCGATTATGAAAATGGAAGCCATGTCACACGATTTCAATGCCGGCTCGTGTTGTGTGCGGAGCGCATCCTTAGCGGATCTGGACGCTGTTGCGGAGATGGAATCGCTCTCTTTTCCGCCGGCGGAGGCAGCGACAGTTTCGTCTTTGGCAGAGCGCCTGACGGTGTATCCTCACCGTTTTCTTTTGATGGAGAAGGAGGGGCGTATTGTCTCCTTTGTGAATGGCTTGGTGACGAACGAACCGGATCTTACGGATGTGATGTATGAAAATGCCGCGCTGCATCAGGAGGACGGCATGTGGCAGATGATTTTTGGTGTTGCGACCCATCCCCTGGAGCGGGGAAAGGGGTATGCATCACGGGTATTATCGCTTTTTCTGCGTCAGGCGTGCGCGGAGGGCCGGAAGGGCGCGGTTTTGACCTGCAAGGAAGCGCTTCTTCCGTTTTATGCGAAATTCGGGTTTGTCAACGAAGGCTTATCCCGCTCCTGTCATGGCGGAGTGCCCTGGTTTCAGATGCGGCTTGAATTTTGACAAAGATACTATAAGAATTTATGTCTTTTGCGTGAGAAACATTACCGGATTTTTCGCTGCGCCGGAAAAACACAGATTTCATAAAACAATTTCAGACGTTGGGCAGTATTTTTGATCTTTGGGATTATTTTTGAGGCAGGGGACTTTTTGAGTCCCCTGCCTCAACTATTTTCCGACGCGTGTCAGGGTGGAATGGGATGTTTGGTTCCTGTTATCGCAGTTTCGGCTTGTCTGAAGACGCTCAGATGGGAACAGACAAACATGGATATGACTATCTTTTATCTTATTGTTAAGTAGTTTTTTCTAAAAATGCACAAAAAACTGTACAAAAGCTTGACAGTTTATGCTGTTATGTATAAAATAAAAGAAAGACAGCACAGATTGGAGCTTTTGCCAATGAAAACCAACGGAAAGAGAAAAGAGAAAAAAAAGAAGAAGGAGCAGGCGCTCTCCTTTCGCAGAACATGTGCCAATTGTGCCTTTGTTCTAAAACTGATTCAGAAGACGGCCCCCTTCTATCTGGTTACCTACTTTCTTTGGTCGGTGATTGGTTCTGTTCTGGCTTTCTTTTCGAATACCTATCTGCTTCGCCGGATCGTAAACGATGTGGAGCTGGGGCACTCCCTGACGGGAACGCTTATTCTTCTTGTGGTGGTAGCGGGCTGTCAATTGGTGTTCAGCCTGCTTGTCAATCTTCTGATGCGTCTTCTTTATCCCCGTTATAACCAGCGTATTGTGGCAGCGATTGAGACGATGCTGTTTGAAAAATCGGCGCAGGTCGAACTTGCCTGCTATGAGGATCCGACCTTTTACGATAAATATGTGCGCGCAATGGAAAATGCTTACGGAAAAAGCATGGATGTGGTTTATACGATCGACGGGTTGATCTGGTCGGTAGTCACTTTGTTTTCCAACTCGCTGCTTCTTTTTTTCATCGATCCATGGCTGATTGTTTTCGGTCTGTTTCCCCTCCTTTTGGGGATTGTCCGAAAGAAACAGAATAAGGTGTATCACGATTTTGATACGGCCCGCAATCCGGTGGAGCGCAAAATCAATTATGTGCAGCGCTGCTTTTATCTGAATGAATATGCCAAGGAAATGCGGTCAGGCAATATGTACAAAAAGCTTTTTTCCGATCAGAAAGAGGCTCTTTTGTCCTATAAATCGCTCTTTCGACGGTATGGTCCGGTCAAGGGTGCGCTGCGGTTTATACTCAATGTGGCCATGGATGCTCTGATGATTCCGGGTGTGATGCTTTATTCGGCCTGGCGTGCGGTGGTTACCAAGAGTCTTCTTCTGGGCGATTGCATTGTCATATTCAATTCGATTGCCAGTGTTTCCTGGCAGCTGTCTTCGCTGGTATCCCGTTTTACCGAACTGCATAAGAGCGCGGTTTATATTGAGGACTTTCGCTATTTTATCGATTATCAGCCCAAAATTGTGGATCAGGGAGAGACGCATACTCCTTCCAAAGGGGAGATTGCTTTCCGTCATGTCAGTTTTCGGTATTCCGGCGCGGAAACCGATTCCCTGAAAGATATCTCCTTTACCTTGGCGCCGGGCGAAAAGATTGCTTTAGTTGGACGAAACGGTTCGGGCAAATCCACCCTGATGAAGCTTTTGCTCCGTTTTTATGAGCCTACCGACGGCTCGATTACGCAGGCGGGAGAGGATATCCGGAATCTGACTCTTTCGGAGTATCGCGCCCAGTTCGGGATGGTATTTCAGGATTACAGGCTTTTTTCTCTTTCGGTTGCGGAAAATGTTTTGATGGCTCCCCTGGAGGAGGGGGATGAGCAGCGGGTGCTGGACGCTTTGAAAAAAAGCGGCGGCTATGATAAAGTGATGTCCCTTCCCAAAGGAATCCATACGACCCTGACACGGGAATTTGACGATGAAGGCGTCAATCTTTCGGGCGGGGAAGCACAGAAGGTGGCGATTGCCCGGGTTTTTGTGAAGGATACCCCCTTTATGATTCTGGACGAACCGTCCAGCGCTCTTGACCCGATTGCGGAATACCGTCTGTTTGAAAATATTCTGGAGGCAGGGAAAGGACGGGGTTTGATTTTTATTTCCCATCGCCTTTCCTCGGCGGTTCTGGCCGATCGGGTTATTTATATGGAACAGGGAGAGATTGTAGAGTGCGGCAGCCATACCGAGCTGATGGCGAAAGGCGGCCGGTACGCGGAGCTTTTCTCCAAGCAGGCGGAAAACTATCGGGAGGAGGGAGAGGATGCTTTATTCTCTTCTTCCGATCCGGCGCCGCGAGAGAATGTCGGTTCGGCAGTCTCTCAAAGTGGGGAAAAGACCGATGACGACCTTCTGGTGAAAGGAGGGGTTATGTGAGTAAGGACGAGAAGAAAGAGGAGAAAATACGCCAAAAGCCCGGCAAAATTCTCTACAACAACGGCGTGATGCTGGGGCGGGTTGCCCGTTATATTCCCGTCTATCCGGTGTTTATGGTGCTTGAGGGGCTGATTTGGGGTGGCTTAAACTCCGCGGGAACCCTGTT
>CAZGQH010000228.1:0-3319 GCA_964527575.1 uncultured Lachnospiraceae bacterium | reverse complement strand
TCCCGATCTGATGAAAGACCTTCGTCACCTGCGACTCCAGATCATTTCCCAGCGTTGAATTGGAGAGCGCTCCCGCTACCGGCAGCGGTGCCGATGTCAGCGCCGACATATCCTTCGCCCGATAGCTTCTCTTCTTCACCATGATCCGCGTGATCCGCTCACTCAGGCTCTGATAGTCCAGCGGCTTCAGCATGCAGTACTCTGCCCCGTTTTCGGATGCCTCATAGAAAATGTTCTGGTTGTTCACCACCGACAGCAGAATGAAGGCAGGACGCTTCTCGGGCAGGAAGCTCTGCGCTCCCACTGCCTTCATCACCTGAATCGAGTCGAGCTTCGACAGCCACACATCGATCAGTACCACATCCGGACATTCCTTCGTGATCCGGCAGAGCGCGTCTTCTCCGTTGATCGCCTCGCTGATCTCCCGATACCCCAACAGGCTCAGCTTCTCCCGGCATTCTCTGCGAAATTCCTGATTTTCATCTGCGATTAGTATTTTCACCTTTGTTTCCATCTTTTTCTTTCTCCTCCGGCCACTTGTGGCTTTTTTCTTGCAAATAGTATACCATAATATTCCATAATTTGCAAGCAGAATCAGAAAAATAATCTATACAAAGTTTTACGGCGATATTTGTAAATTGTTTCCATAATACACAAGAAGAAAACTGCCATATCCTGCCCGAAAAAGTTGTACAAAGCCGAAAAAGCGCGGGGATAAGCGAAAAATCACGATTCCAGCAGGGTATATTCGAGGAAATCAAAGCGCAGCCGGCTTCCGATATCAACCCCGGGCGGAAGCAACGCCAGCGCCACAAAAAGGATGTCCTCTTCCTGTCCGCCCTCCTCCCGAAGGTAAGCGTACTCCCCCTCGATTTTCACAACGGTATAATTTTTTGGCTCCATAAAATCATTCTCCTTTCTTGATTCTGAAAACAGACCAAAACGGACAGGGCGAAAAAGGCCCTGTCCGAAAAGCATTCTGTGCATCCGAATTTACTGTCCGATCGATTCAGTTCCCGCAGCACTCCGGCTCGGAAGGAAGACCAAATGAAATCAACATGCCGAGATACAGGGTCTCTTCTGACGGCGTCCCCCCTTCCTCGATACGCTGAACCGGTGAATCGCCGCCATAACAGACCAAGTCGACATGTTCTCCGAGCGTCGGCATCGGATAATCGCCGGTTTCTGGAAAATAAATCACATAACATTTGTCCGCATCGGTGATTTCAAACAGATCTTCCCCACAATAGGACACCTGACCGGATATCGTTTCACTTGAAGCAAACGATCTATCGTCTCGAGTCTCTGCAAGGTCAAGCGACAGATCGTCCTCCATGGCATCCGGCTCCACATACCAGTTTTTCTCATAGTAATAAAGATGAAAATCTTCCGTATTCCCTAATGCAACCGTATAGCGACCGCTCATCTGCAAACAGATATTTTCCACCCGGCAGCGCATGGCTTTTTCGATCTTATTCGCATCTAAACCGACCAGAGAAAAATCGAAAGTATTTTCATCGCGAAAAGCCGCCAATTCTTCCGCAGTCAATTCCACCGGCCCGAAGGCATCATAACAAAGGGACATCTTCCCGATGGGAAGAAGTTTCTTCGCCTCACGGTTGGCACGCTCAATTCCCTGTTCATAGGATCGCTCATTGTCGATCAAATGCGAAGTAAATTTCTCTTCCACAAATTCCGGCTGAAAAAGACCGAAATGCCGGCTATAATCCAGGGTAAGCATAGATTGGATATAGGCATCTACCAGGTCATCGGGACGCTGAACATGTCGAAAACCGGTAAATAAAAAGAGCGCAGCACTTATTATGAGAACCAAACCCAATACAAGTGCTATGATTCGCTTCTTTTTCGTTCTTTTTTTGCTTCCCGAAGCAACCATTACTTCCTCCAAGACCATGCCGTTCTGCTGTTCCATTTCGATTCCTTCCTTTCTTTTCCGACCCAAAAATTTTGGATTCCTGTCAGGGGTTAAAACGGATCAAAAGAATCCCATCCGCATCTGCCTGCAAAAAACCGAGCAGGTACCGTCCGGTTCATCGATAAATCTCTGTATCGATTTGATTCCTTCAAGCATACTATAACACAAGAATATAAAAATGTCAACACAAAAGCATTAAAACAGTCCTGTCAAATCATTTTTTCTTCATATCTGTATTTTCCATCCACTCGCTGTCCGACCATCAATCACACAGCGCTCCCGTCACATCCTCCTCAAACATGGCGGCCGTATGAGCGCCGGAACCGCCGTCATAAAGAGAATTCTTCAGATAGACAGCGGTAATCCGATTGACCGGATCAACCCAGAAGTGCGTGCCATAGGCGCCGCTCCAACCGAAGGCCCCCACCGGCAGGCGGCGGTAGGATTCGTGAGCAATCACCCGCACACCCAGACCCCAGACCTCAGACGGGCCCATCAGTGAAGCCGGAAGCTGCGGCTTTGCCATCTCCCGCACAAGGGCGGCCGGCAGAAGGCGTGCCCTCCCGACACATCCCTCATTCAGAAGCATCTCCGCAAAGGCCGAATAGTCGGCCACCGTAGAGGCCAGTCCCGCGCCGCCGCAAAAATAGGTGGTGGGAAAATCCGCAAAGACCGCGTGAGGCGCCATTTTCCCCACAACGCTCTTCCCTTCCGCCCGGTCGTGCATGACGATCATCCGCTCCCACTCGGCCGGCGTGGGAGAAAAGGTGGTATCGACCATACCCAGCGGCTCAAAAAGCTCCTTTTTCAGAAAAGCGTCGTAGGCCATTCCGGAGGTAAGCTCCACAATCCGGGCCAGGATATCAAAGCCAACCACCGGACTGTAGGCCTCAGCCGTAAAAGGCTCGAAGGCGAGATAGGCACCCGCATGGTAGTCCACCACACCGGCCAGCGTCTGCCGCGCCTTTTTATCCATCAAGTTATACTGCACCTCTCCCAGCGCACCGCAGCCCACCCCGCCGGTATGGGTCAGAAGGTGGCGGAGCGTGAGCTTAGTCTCGGCTTTTCGCAGAAAAACCGGCGAGCCCTTCTCATCCAAGCGCCCCACCGCCAGATCGCGATAGGCAGGAAGGTAGCGCTCCACCGGATCGTCCAGCGCCAGAAGTCCCCGCGCGACCTGAAGCAAAACTGCCGTAGCCGTGATCGGCTTGGTCATGGAGGCCATGCGAAAAAGCGCATCCGCGGCAAGCTTCTCCTCTCCGCCCGGCCGCTTCACGCCGTACACGCCCTGAAAGAGAAGCTCTCCCTCCTGCCGCACCAGAGCCACCCCGCCGCTCACCCGGCCGGCAGCAAGATCGGCCGCTGCCCGATCCTCAATATTCC
>CAZGQH010000227.1:0-3323 GCA_964527575.1 uncultured Lachnospiraceae bacterium | reverse complement strand
CCCGATAAAATCGGGGGTTTCTTGGGCAATATCTTTTTCATTGCCCTTCGATGGCAGGGGCGTAAGGACTCGAACCCTAGACATGCGGTTTTGGAGACCGCCGTTCTACCGACTGAACTACACCCCTATATAGCGCGGCATCAAAAGTCCGCTTGGTTATTATAGCATAGGAGAGGGCGAAATGCAAGAGGCTTTTTTGTTTTTTTATAAATTTTTCCGACTTTTCGTTTTTCCCCTTTTCAGAGAGGGAGATTTATGATAAAATATCCTTTGTATGGAAATTTTCAGCGCGTATTCTCTTTTTCTGAAGGCGGACGCGGGGAGAGGACGGATGATTCGATTGTGAGAAGGTTAGCGAAATATATAAAGGGGTATGTGAAGGAAAGCGTTTTGGGGCCGCTGTTCAAGCTCTTTGAAGCGCTTTTAGAGCTTTTCGTTCCCTTGGTGGTGGCCGCCATCATCGACCGCGGCATTGGCGAGGGGGACAAGGGCTATATCGTGAAGGCCTGCCTTCTTTTGGCCGCTCTGGGCGCCGTGGGGCTGCTCTTTTCGGTGACGGCCCAGTATTTTGCCGCCAAGGCCTCGGTGGGCTTTGTGACGGGGCTGCGGCACAGCCTCTTCTCCCATGTGAGCGGGCTTTCCTACACCGAGCTGGATACGGTGGGAATCTCCACCTTGATTACCCGTATGACCACCGACGCCAATCAGGTGCAGTCGGGCTACAACATGGCGCTCCGCCTGCTTCTGCGCTCGCCCTTTGTGGTCTTCGGCGCCATGATTATGGCCTTTACCATCGATTTAAAGGCGGCGCTGATCTTTGTCGTGACCATCCCGCTCCTTTCGCTGGTGGTCTTCGGCATCATGCTTCTGACCATTCCTCTCTACAAGAAGGTGCAGCAGCGGCTCGACCGGCTGCTCTCCTCCACCCGGGAGAATATCGCCGGGGTGCGGGTGGTCCGCGCCTTCTGTAAGGAGGAAGAAGAGGAAGCCGAATTCAAAAAGCGCAACGACGAGCTTACGCGGATTCAGAAGTTCGTGGGGCGGATCTCCAACCTGATGAACCCCGTCACCTTTGTGATTATCAATTTAGCCACGATCTATCTGATCTACACCGGCGCCCTCCGGGTGGATGCCGGGGAGCTGACTCAGGGGCAGGTGGTGGCGCTCTATAACTACATGGCGCAGATTCTGGTGGAGCTTGTGAAGTTCGCCAGCCTCATCATCAGCATTACCCGCGCCATGGCCTCCGCCGGGCGGATTGCCGCCGTACTCGATACAGAGTCGAGCATGGCCGAGGGAAGCGTCCCCTACACCGGCATGGCCGGGGAGGAGGCGGTTCGCTTTGACCGGGTGTCGCTCCGCTATAAGAACGCCGGCGACGATTCGCTGACCGGCCTCTCCTTCGCGGTGGGGCGGGGAGAGACGGTGGGCGTCATCGGCGGCACCGGCTCGGGCAAGACCTCGCTGGTCGACCTGATCCCCCGCTTTTACGATGCCACCGAAGGCAGCGTTCTTGTGGGCGGTCGGGATGTGCGGGAGTACGACAGCGCCAGCCTGCGGGAGCGGGTGGGCGTGGTGCCCCAGAAGGCGGTGCTTTTCTCGGGCACGATCCGGGACAATCTCCGCTGGGGCAAGGCCGATGCCACCGACGAGGAGCTTTGGGAGGCGCTGCGGATTGCCCAGGCCGACAAGGTGGCGCTCGACAAGGGGGGGCTGGACGCCGTCATCGAAGCGGGCGGCCGGAACCTGTCGGGAGGGCAGCGGCAGCGGCTGACCATCGCCCGGGCGCTGGTGAAGAAGCCCGATATTTTGATTCTTGACGACTCGGCCTCGGCCCTCGACTTTGCCACCGACGCGGCGCTTCGCCGGGCGATCCGGGAGATGGGCGGGGGAACCACCGTCTTTATCGTCTCCCAGCGGGCCTCTTCGATTATGTATGCCGACAAGATTGTGGTGCTGGACGATGGGGAGGCGGCCGGAATCGGAAAGCACGAGGAGCTTCTCTCCTCCTGCCCGCTCTATCGGGAGATCTACGAAACCCAGTTCCAGAAGGGAGATGAGACAAATGGCTGAGAAAAAGAAAAAGCAGAAGGCCGCTTCCGGCACTTTCCGCAAGGTGCTTCGCTATATCGGCAAGTACAAGATTCTTCTGGGACTTTCGACCTTTCTGGCTCTTGTCACCGTGGCGCTCACCCTCTGGGTGCCGATTTTAATCGGCGACGCCATCGACCTGATTGTCGGACCGGGGGAAGTGGCGCTTGACGGGATTGTCTCGCTTCTTGTCCGCGCCGCTCTTGTGGTGGCGGGCTGCGCCCTTGCCACCTGGCTGATGAACAGCCTCAACAACCGGATGACCTATCACATCGTCCGGGACATGCGGAACGACGCCTTTGCTAAGATCGAACGGCTGCCTCTCTCCTATCTCGACAGCCATCCCCAGGGGGACATTGTCAGCCGGGTGATTGCCGATGTGGACGTCTTTGCCGAGGGGCTTCTTCTCGGATTCTCCCAGCTCTTCACCGGGGTAGTGACGATCTTAGGCACCTTGGTCTTCATGCTCTTGATCAATTGGAAGATCGCCCTTGTGGTGGTATTCCTTACGCCTCTTTCGCTTTTTGTGGCCCGTTTTATCGCCAGCCGCACCTATAAGATGTTTTCTCTGCAGTCGGCCACCCGGGGCGAGCAGACCGGCCACATCGACGAGATGATCGGCAACCTGAAGGTGGTCAAGGCCTTCGGGCAGGAGGAGGAATCGCTGAAGACCTTTGACGAGATCAACGGCCGCCTGCAGAAGTGCTCACTCTCCGCCATCTTCTATTCCTCGCTGGTCAACCCCACTACCCGCTTTGTGAACAGTCTGGTCTATGCGGCGGTGGCGCTCACCGGCGCCCTGACCGCCATCGCCACGGCGGGAGGCTCGATTCCCTTCACGGTTGGGGAATTGACCTGTCTTCTCTCCTATACCAACCAGTATACCAAGCCCTTTAATGAGATTTCGGGAGTCTATACCGAATTCCAGAACGCCCTTGCCTGTGCCTCCCGGATCTTTGCCCTGATCGAAGAGGCGCCGGAGGTGCCCGATGCGAAGGGTGCGGTGGTTCTCACCGATACTGAGGGTAAGGTGACCCTTTCGGATGTCTCCTTCTCCTACACGCCCGAGCGTTCGCTGATCGAACATCTGAATCTTGTGGCAAAGCCCGGACAGCGGGTGGCCATTGTGGGGCCCACCGGCTGCGGCAAGACCACGCTCATCAACCTGCTGATGCGCTTTTATGATGTGAATGCCGGCTCGATTGCGGTGGACGGCATCGATTTGCGGGACA
>CAZGQH010000226.1:0-3352 GCA_964527575.1 uncultured Lachnospiraceae bacterium | reverse complement strand
GCATCGTGCTCCATCAGGGGCGCATCGCCGAGATGAAGACCGGTGAGGGCAAGACCCTGGTGGCAACTCTCCCCGCCTACTTAAACGCCCTTGCGGGCAAGGGCGTGCATATTGTCACGGTCAACGAATATCTGGCGCGCCTAGGCTGCGAGGAGATGGGGCGGGTCTACGGCTTTCTCGGTCTCTCCACCGGTCTTATCTGTCACGGCCAGACGAAGGAGGAGAAGAAGGCGGCCTACAACGCCGACATCACCTACGGCACCAACAACGAATTCGGCTTTGACTACCTGCGGGACAATATGGCAGTCTTCAAGGAATCGGTCTGCCAGCGGGGGCACGCCTTCGCCATCGTGGACGAGGTGGACTCGATTTTAGTGGACGAGGCCCGCACTCCCCTCATCATTTCGGGGGCAGGGGAGAAATCCACCGAGATGTACGACCGTACCGACCGTCTGGTGCGGCGGATGAAGCAGTTCCGCATTAAAGAGGTGGACGCCAAGCAGTCCACCGACGAGGTGGAGGCCGACGCCGACGCCGATTATATCGTGGACGAAAAGGCACGCACGGTGGTGCTCACCATGAAGGGCATCAAGATGGTGGAGGAGTATTTCGAAATCGAAAACTACTCCGACGCCGAAAACGCCACCATCGCCCACCATGTGAATCAGGCCATGAAGGCCTACGGCATCATGAAGCGGGATGTGGACTACATGGTGCGGGACAACGAGGTTCTGATCGTCGATACCTTTACCGGACGCATCATGCCCGGCCGCCGCTATTCCGACGGCCTGCATCAGGCCATCGAGGCCAAGGAACGGGTGGAGGTGCAGAAGGAAAACCGTACCCTGGCCACCATCACCTTCCAGAACTACTTCCGTATGTACAAGAAGCTGTCGGGCATGACCGGTACCGCTCTCACGGAGGAAGAGGAATTCCGGGAAATCTATTCGCTGGATGTGGTGGAGATTCCCACCAACCGTCCCATGATCCGCAAGGACTACAACGACGAAGTCTACCGCACGGTGAACGGCAAGTACGACGCCATCATCGAGCAGATCATCGCCTGCCACGAAAAGGGACAGCCGGTGCTGGTGGGTACCGTTTCGATCGAAAAATCCGAAGAGCTCTCCCGCCGGCTGAAGCTCAGGGGAATCAAGCATACCGTCCTCAACGCCAAGCATCACGAGCGGGAGGCCGAAATCGTGGCCATGGCGGGTAAACTCGGCCGCGTGACCATTTCCACCAACATGGCGGGACGCGGCACCGACATCATGCTGGGGGGCAACCCGGAGTTTATGGCCAAGCAGGAGATGAAGCGGCTCGGCTATGAGGAGGAGATCATCGGCCTTGCGGTCGGCTCTTCGGTGAATGTGTCCGAGGAGGTGCTGGCTGCCCGGGAGGTCTACCGGGAGCTCTATCAGCAGTATAAAGAGGAGATCGCCCCTGAGGCCAAGGCCATTTGCGAGGCGGGAGGTCTCTTCATCATCGGCACCGAGCGGCACGAGAGCCGCCGGATCGACAACCAGCTCCGCGGCCGCTCCGGCCGTCAGGGCGACCCGGGCGAATCCCGCTTCTATCTCTCGCTGGAGGACGATCTGATGCGCCTCTTCGGCAGCGAGCGGGTGGCCGGCATGGTTGAGCGGATGGGTCTTGCGGAGGATCAGCCGATTGCGGCGGGACTTCTGTCGGGCTCGATCGAGCGGGCGCAGAAGAAGCTCGAGAGCATGAACTTCAATCGCCGTAAGAATGTCCTTTCCTACGACGATGTGATGAACCAGCAGCGGAATCTGATCTACACCCAGCGCAACGAGGTGCTGGATGGGGTCGATCTCCACGAAAAGATCCTTTCGATGATCGAGCAGACCATGGCAGCGGCGGTGGATCGCTGCTGCTCTGCCGAAGATCCCGCCGACTGGAACTTTACTGATCTGCGAAACCAGTTCTACGGCTCGCTCTTCACCGGAGAGGATTTCCGGTATAGCGACGAAGAGCTTGCCGCTCTCGACAAGGAGAGCTTCAAGCAGGAGATGGTGGAGCGCGCCTTTGCCAAATACGCCGAAAAGGAAGAGATCTTCGGCGACGCCCTCCGGGAGGTGGAGCGGATCGTTCTGCTTCGCAATGTGGACTCGCTCTGGATGGAGCATATCGACGCCATGGAGGATCTGAAGGGCGGTGTGGGGCTTAATGCCTACGCCCAGCGCAACCCCATCGACGAATACCGGATTCAGGGCGCCGATATGTTTGACGACATGGTGGAGTCGATCCGTGAGAATACGGTGCGCGCTCTTCTCTCGGTGGTCAAACGGGAAGAGCCCATGCGCCGCACCGCGGTGGCCAAGGCCACCAGCGAGGGCTTTGAAGGCGACAAAAAGGCCCCTCCCAAGAAGGCGCCGATGGTCCGCAAGGAGCCCAAGGTGGGGCCCAACGATCCCTGCCCCTGCGGCAGCGGAAAGAAATATAAGAAGTGCTGCGGAGCCCGGGACTGAACCGGCTCCGGATAAGGTCCTTTTGAAAGGAGGCTCGCTGTGGGCTTTGGTTATCTGTTATACGGCTTTCTCATGATGCTGGAAGTGGGGATCCCCACCAGCTATGAGTTTGCTTTGGCCATCGATATCTTTCCCAATCTGGCGGGCTATCTCCTCATGCTGACGGCGGCAAGGCGGCTCTCCCCCTATGCGGAAGGGTTTGCCCGCTTCCGGCAGGCGCTCTATCCCCTGCTTGTTCTGGGCGGGGCGGAATATATAGTGGGTATCCTGTCGATCTTTTGGGAAAGCGCTGTGCTGGCTGCGGTCTCGGAGGGGATCATCTGTATCTCCTTGGTATTGCAGCCCTTGGCATTCTTCTTTCTCTTTTCGGGCATCGTCTCGCTGGCAGGGGAGGTGGGACTTCCGAAGATCGTCTCCCGGGCGCGTTTTTCCTCGACGCTGGGGCTCACCTACTACCTTCTCCAGCTGCTTCTCACCATTGCCTCCGACCTCTCCCTCAGCATACCGGCGGGAATTCTGAATCCGCTGCACTGGATTCTGCTTCTTCTTTGGATCATCTTTTTGATTTTCTCCGAAGTGACGATCTTCGGCTGTTATATGTACATCTGTTACGAAGGAGAGGAGAATGTCAATGCCAAGGGGGTACTCAACCCCTTCGAAAAGCTTGTGGCGCGCATCAAAAAGGGCAAGGACGACAAATAATCTCTTCCCGCGCATCCGCAAACGCGTATAGAAAGGAAATCGAATATGAAACTGGGTTTTCTTCTTGCCGGACTCTTTTTTCTCTTCAATCCGAATGTGGGTCTGGTTGATCTTCTACCCGACGCCATCGGCTATGGACTGATCCTTTACGGTATCCTGCGCCT
>CAZGQH010000225.1:0-3364 GCA_964527575.1 uncultured Lachnospiraceae bacterium | reverse complement strand
AGTACAGCATTGTGGCCACCGGTGAGACCCAGAGCGACGCGATCGCTGCCTATGTCAAGCTTCTCTCCCAGAGCGGGGTGGATACCTCGGATACGGAGCAGGGAACCGAGATCTCGGTGAAGCTGACCGAGATCCGTTATCTCAACATGGCAGGGGTGACCTATGTCTACCTCACCGATGAAGAGGGGAAGGTATACCGTCTCGACTTCAGTGCCAAGAACGAGGCGATTGTCTTTGTGAAAGCGGGGGACACGCTTAAGCTGAAATATAGCGAGGATGAAAAAAGCGGCATTCGTCTTGTTTTGGAATGGAGTCTTTCTTAATCCAAAGTCATACCCGACCATAGAAAAGCAGCCGTCCGATTTTCGGACGGCTGCTTTTTTGTTATGTTCCGGGAGTATTTACCTTTTTGATTTTGAAGATACGCCGCAGAAGGGGCTTCAGAATACGCGGCGCTTTGACGGTGACGATTTTCATTTCGGTTTCATGCCTTTCTTGTTTTCTTGCGGGAGAGACCTCGCAAGGGCGGAAAAATCCTCGTCCGTTAGAAGTATATGCCTGATCCGCCTTTCCTGACAGTGGCTCTATCTTTTTTTATCCCAGGGATTCTTGTTTTTCAGAATGCCATAAAGCATCACATAGCTGTCGTGGCGCTCTTTCGGGATTTCACCCTTCTTGACGGCCTCTACGATCTTGCATCCCTCTTCGCAGAGGTGGGTGCAGCGGGTGTAGCGGCAGCTTCCGATATGGGGAAGAAATTCCCGGAAGGTGTAAGGGAGCTCTTCCTTATCAAAGAAGTCAAAGCGGGCAAAGTCGAGCATGGAAAAGCCGGGGGTATCGGCGATATAGCCCCGACAGGCGGGATTCAGCAGGGAGGCGAGAGGAAAGAGCTCCACATGCCGGGTGGTATGCCGTCCCCTTGCGGTCTTACGGGAGATCTCTCCGGTGTCCACTCCAAGGGAGGGAAAGAGCAGGTTGACCAGCGTGCTTTTTCCTGCCCCGGACACGCCTGCAAAAGCAGAGGTCCCATGGGCAGCCTCCATTTCCAGATAAGACAGAAGGGGCGCTGTGCTGGCTTTGTCCTGCAGGGTGGTGAGGATGACGCGAAAGGCCCCCCGATAGCGGGAGGCGATCTCCTCTGCACGCTTCTGGTCCAGATCGCACTTGGTGATTGTGATCACCGGTTCCACCGAAAGCGATTCGGCGATGGCGATGAGCTTGTCCAGGGTGAAGAGATCGGGCTCCGGATTCCTTGTGGGGACGACGCAGAAGAGGGTGTCCAGATTGGAAAGCGGAGGGCGGATGAGAAGATTTTTGCGGGGGAGAATTTCGGCGATGACCGGATTGCCCGCTTCGTCATAGGCGAGGGTCACCTCGTCTCCGACGGTGGGGGTGTTCTTCTCGTGACGGAAGACGCCCTTGGCCCGGCATTCCACGCGTCCCTCTTCGGTCAGAATCTCATAGAGTCCTCCCAGCCCCTTTACAAGTTTGCCCTGTTTTGTCTCCATAGCCACGCTTCCTTCAATCAAACACTTCATTAAAATAAATTATAATAAATTTTTTGCCGTATTACAAGTATTTTTTGAAAAACTCTTGCATTAAATAGCGATTTGTTGTAAAATCAGAAAGGTAATTTTGATGAAGGTAAGGCTTTTTTATATGAAGATCGATCTGCATGTACACACCTCTGAGGTCAGCGGCTGCGCGCTTCTGTCGGGGGAGGAGACGGTTCGTCTCTACGCGGAGGCGGGCTACGATGCCATTGTGGTGACCAACCACTTCGTTTCCTACAACAAGCGCCGCCTTGAAGCGGCGGGGTTCGATTTTCTCACCAGGTACCGGGAGGGCTTTGCCCTTGCCGAAGAGGCGGGGAAACGATACGGTCTCAAGGTCTTCTGCGGCTATGAGCTTCGCTTTAACGAAAACGAAAACGACTATCTTGTTTATGGGATGGATGAGGAGACCGCTTCTGATTGTGATACCATTTTTGCTATGGATCCTCGAAGCTTTTCGGCCTTTGCCAAGGAGAAAGGCATTCTCTTCTATCAGGCACATCCCTTCCGCAACCGCATGACGGTGGTTAATCCCGACTATCTCTTCGGCATTGAGGTGAAAAACGGCAATCCCCGCCACGATTCCCGCAACGATATCGCCACGGCTTGGGCTGACCGTCATCCCCATCTTCATAGGATCGGCGGCTCGGACTGTCACGAGAGAGAGGATGTGGGTATTGCCGGGATAATCACCGAGAAAGAGGTGAAGAACATGGCGGAGCTTGTCGAAATTCTGAAGAAGGACGAGTATCGTCTGCTATGAGAAGCGAACAGGAGCTTTCCGCCCTCTTCTCGGAAATCCTTGAGGGGGGAACCCTGAAAAAGGTGACCTTCTCCCGTTCCCGCGACAAGACGGTCAAGCGGGCTGTGGCCAAGCTCTTTAAAAGACGAGAGGGGCTCTTCTGCCAGATCGAGCGCTTTACCGCCGACAACAAGGTTTATCACGAGAATCTTCCTCTCGCCGAAGCGCCGGCAAGGCTTTCTGCCCTCGCTTTTTCCGAATTTGTGCAGACCGATATCGTCACCACCGAAGGGGTGCTCTCGGTATTGGTCTCCGGAAAAGGGCAGCCTCATGTCACCGACCGGCGAAAATCTCGATCGGGGACACCTGAGAAGGCAGAGCCTTCCTCCCACAACCGCGCGAAGCATTATCTGCTCGATCCGGTCTCCCACGCCAGCTTCTTGGCGCCGCTGGGGATAACCGATCCTGCAGGGCGTGTCTTCGACAAAAAGCAGTCGAAATTCAAGCAGATCAACCGCTTTCTTGAGCTTTTGGATGACGTCTATCCGAAGCTTCCTGCGGAGGGCATGCTCACCGTCTGTGATCTTTGCTGCGGCAAGAGCTATCTTACCTTTGCGGTCTATTATTATCTCACCGAGATGAAGAAGCGGACCGTTCGGATGTACGGGGTGGATCGGAAGCCCGATGTGATCGCCTATTGCAGCGATCTGGCGGCTGCTGTTCATTGCGAAGGCCTTACCTTCCTCTGTCAGGATGTGAACACCTTTGAACCCGAGGGAAAGGTGGATATGGTCGTCTCGCTTCATGCCTGCGATATTGCCACCGACATGGTGCTCGATTTTGCTGTGAGAAAGCGGGTGCAGGTGGTTCTCTCCACGCCCTGCTGTCATCATGAGATGATGGGACAGCTTACCTGTCCGGTCCTCTCCTTTCTCACCGGCTATTCGCTTCTCAAGCAGAAGCTCTGCGATGCTGGAACCGATGCTCTGCGGGCTCTGAAGCTGGAAGCTTTCGGCTATGCGGTGGAGGTGCTTGAACTGATCGATGCGGAGGAGACTCCCAAAAATGT
>CAZGQH010000224.1:0-3388 GCA_964527575.1 uncultured Lachnospiraceae bacterium | reverse complement strand
CTGACTGTATTTTCTCGTGAAGCGGGATGCAGAACCCAAACCGCAAGCTTTCGCTTTTCGTTCCGGCGGCAACTCCCCGTCCCCCGGACACTTAACGAATGGATCCTTACTCTTCTCTGGCGGGAAAACCCACCGGTGTAGCGGAAAAAGACTACGAGCTTATTATAACACAAAGAGCCCGCTTGTCAACGGCAGATGCAAAAAAAGAGACAAGTCGGGAAAAATTTGTCCGATTGTCGTTTTTTCGCAGAAAATTAGTGAAAATTTTGTTAATTTTCGCAATTTTTGCGGAAGATTTCTTGAAATGACTGGTCCAAAGGAGTATAATATAGGAGTATGATATAAATAGAAAAAATTATTTTACGATCGAGAAAGGAAGCGATACGATGGGTCCCGGAGGATTCGGAGGACCGCCCGGTATGGGGCGGGAGGAAATGAACGCCAAGCTGCGTGAGCCAAAGCCAAAAAATATCAAAGAACTGCCCCACTACTTAAAAAATGTCACCAAAAACTTTTTCACCCGACTGTTTTATACCGTAGGATTGGTCTGGGAGGCAAAGCCTTCTCTCGTAATCCTGATGGGCTTCATGGCCCTCTTCAACGGCGTAATGCCGGTTGCGGGCGCCTACATCACCGCCCACCTTCTGAATGTCATCGCCGCCTCGATTGCCGGTACCGTCACACGAAACGAGGTTCTGATCGCCCTGCTCTGGCAGTTCGGTTTTACCTTTGCCAACAGCCTGATCACCACCATCAATAATATTATCACCCGAATTTCAGGAGAGGTAGTCACCAATCATATCAAAGTAAAGATCATGAAGAAGGCCAAGGAAATCGACCTTGCCTCCTTCGACATGCCCGACTTTTACGAGCGGATGGAGAACGCCAACCGGGAGGCCGGTGTACGTCCGGTCAATATTCTGAATTCCACCTTCTCCATGATCAGCAAGATCATCAGCATGATCTCCTTCATCGCGGTATTGGTGGCCGTGCTCCCCAACCTGAACGCCTTTGCCCCCCTCTTCATGGTGCTCTTCCTGCTGCTCTCGGTTTTGTCGGCGGTGGTCAACTTCACCTACCGCCGGAAAAACTTTCTCTATATGCGGCACCGCTCAAAGGATCGGCGGCAGATGTCCTACTACTCCGACACGCTGGTCAACAAAGATCTCGTCAAGGAAGTGCGCCTTTTCGACCTCTCCGATCTCTTCATCGGCCGCTATAATGAAGTCTTCTCCCGCTACTTCAAGGGCATCAAGAAGCTGATCCGCGCCGAAGGGATCTGGCAGATCATCATCACCCTTGGTACCTCGGTGCTGAACTGCATTCTCTTTTACATGATCGCTGTGGGCATCAACGAAATCGGCGACTACTCGCTCTATACCGGGGCACTGAACTCGGTCTCCACCGCTCTGGCGGCGCTGATCACCACCACCGCCTCGATCTACGAAGGCACTCTCTTCATCGACAACATGATCCTCTTCATGAACGAGAAGAAGACGATTGTCCCCTCCCTGCCCGAACCGGCGATCCCTGCCCACCATGTGGGACATACCATCGTCTTTGAGCATGTGAGCTTCTCCTATCCCGGCACGACCCGCAAGGTACTGGACGACATCAATCTCCGTCTTGATCCCCGGGACACCGTAGTGCTGGTGGGGCTCAACGGCGCGGGAAAAACCACGCTCTTAAAGCTTCTGACCCGCCTTTATGACCCCACCGAGGGAAGAATTCTCTTGGACGGACGGGACATCAAGGATTATGATCCCAAGGAACTGTATAAGATATTCGGTATCATCTTCCAGGATTTCGGCAAATATGCTTTCAGCGTCAAGGAGAACATCGCCTTTTCCAATATAGCCGAAGCTCCCTCCATGGAGAAAATCGAGGACGCCGCCCGCCAGTCGGCTGCCGAAGAGTTCATCACCCGTCTGCCCGACGGCTACGACACACCCCTCATGCGCTACTTTGAGACCAACGGCATCGAGCTGTCGATCGGTCAGTGGCAGAAGCTATCGGTAGCGCGTGCCTTTTACAGTGACAGCGACATCCTGATCTTAGACGAGCCCACCGCTTCCCTCGACCCCATGGCCGAGCAGGAGATCTTCAGCCAGTTCGACCGGCTGAAGAAGGATAAGACCACCATCTTCGTCTCTCACCGGCTCTCTTCCGCCACCACCGCCAACAAGATTCTCGTTCTGAAAAACGGAAAGATCATCGAGGAGGGAGATCACAAGACCCTGATGGCCAAGGGCGGCGAGTACTACACCCTTTTCTCTACCCAGGCAAAGCGTTATATCTCTTCCGAAAAGGAAAATGTCTTATCTGACAACTACGAAGAGAAGGAGGATCGGCCTTCCCATGACCCCCTCCTCCGTCCGGAGAATGCCCCAACCCGTCCCGATGCTTTTGAAAGGAACCCTTTATGAAGCTGTTTTGCCCCGCCGATATCCTTCTTCCCCGCTGCCCGCTTGAAAGCTGGGCCACCATCGCTTGTGACCAGCACACCAGCGATCCGGCCTACTGGCAGGCGGCGGAAGAACTTGTAGGAAATGCCCCCTCGGCGCTGTACATCACCCTGCCCGAGGTATATCTCTCCTCCGATAATACCGCCCGTATCGAAGAAATCAACCGCACCATGGAAGACTATCTCGCGAAAGGGCTCTTTGACGAGTACCCCGACGCCTATGTCTTTGTGGAGCGGACGCTGGCGGACGGGCGCTGCCGGAGAGGAATCGTGGGAGCAATCGATCTTGAAGCCTACGACTACCGCCCCGGGAGAAAGCCTCCTATCCGCTCCACTGAGTATACGGTGGCCGAGCGGATTCCGCCGCGGGTGGAAATCCGCCGGAATGCCCCGCTCGAGCTTCCCCATGTCATGCTCCTGATCGACGATTGGAAGAAAAGCATCATCGAACCGCTTGCTGAAAAAAAAGAAAACTTCCGCCTTCTCTACGACTTTGAGCTTATGCTGGGCGGCGGCCATATCAAAGGCTATCTTGTAGATCAAGATAGCTCTCAAACACTTGAGAAAGCCCTCGATCGGCTGGCGGATGCGGCCGGCGAGGATTTTCCCCTGCTCTTTGCCGTGGGAGACGGCAACCACTCGCTGGCCGCCGCCAAAGCCTGCTATGAAGAGAATCCCCAAAAGGTCTCCCGCTATGCGCTGGCGGAGGTGGTCAATCTCCATGACCCCGCCCTCGACTTTGAGCCGATCTACCGCCTTCTCTTCGGCGTGGAACCCGCGGCGGTCCTTGACGAGCTGACTGCCTATTTTGCCGGCAAGAAAGCCGAAAACGTCCACAAAATCACTGCGCTGTACGGCGAAAATCGCCGGGAGATCACCCTTCCCGCCACCGCCGCACTGGCCGTGACTCTGCTTCAGGAATTT
>CAZGQH010000223.1:0-3397 GCA_964527575.1 uncultured Lachnospiraceae bacterium | reverse complement strand
TAGTCCCATACGGAGAGGCCTTGTTGACCAGCAGCAAAAAGCGGGCTTCCTTGGTATCCACCGCTCCTGCGTAAGGAGCCATATCGATTTTATACTCCTCTGCCGAGAAGCCTCCCACCGGACTTTCCTCATGGCCGGCGGAGGTGCTGTCCGTCGCAGTCGGCTCTTCCCTTTCTCCCCGTTTGTCGGCGATCACAAAGCCCAGCACAACAAGAAGGGCTGCCACCAAAAGAACTAACACAATCGCGATATTTCTGAGAGTTTTTTCTTTCATGCCGCACTCTTTCTATAACAATTCAATCAGATATTCATCGGACCGAGCGGCCGTCAGGGTTCGATCGGCTCGATCGGGCGGATGTCAGGCCGTAAAGAGACCGCGTCCGGATCGTAAATCACCCGGATGGCCGTGGGTCCCGTCTCCACCGTCACCCCGTCCATACAGACCGTGATAAACTCCGCCGGGACAAGCAGCGCCTCTCCCTGCCTATGTACTGCCCCCGAAAGCATGTAGTGGGTGCCGTTCACCAGAATCTGCCGGCTTCCGTCGTAAAAGGTGACGCTGTCAATCCGCCCATCCTCATCCTCAATGAGGTAGCGCCGGGACTTCTCGTCGCCGCTCACCGAAAAGCCGCAGCCCTTGGCGATCCCCGCAAAATCCACATAATAGATGCCGTCAGGATAATAGTCGCTTTTGGACACCACACGGGAGGGATCTCGCTTCGAGCCGACACCGGCCTTATAGGTCAGAGTCCCCCCTTCCCGGTCGGGTGATACCACCAGGGCAAATATTCCGTAGATCAGAAGGGAGAGCAGGAGAAAAAAGAGCGCCACCGAAAGAAACCAGAGAATAATCCGTCCCCTGCGGCCAAGCTCCGCATAAAGCTTCATAGAACTACCTCACAAAAGCATTTTCGAACCTATTATAACCCTTCTCACCGGGAAAAGCAACAGAAATTCGCGTCTTCTGAAAAAAATTGAAAAAAGACTTGACAAAAGGCAGATTGTGTGATAGAATCCCTTTGTCAAAAAGGAAGAAGAACACTCCGTTCTCACCGACGGGCTTTGTCCGTTCGGTCAATACAGGCTGCTCCCGCTTTTTCGGTGGGCAGGTTTTATGTGTGCGGAGATTTTTCTTTCGCACATTTTTTAATTTATCGGAGGTGCTTGAGTATCGCATTCAACAACCGAAACGAAAAAGAACAGCTGGTCAATGAGGAAATCTTCTCGAACGGCATCAACGAGCGGTCACAGATCCGCGTGGTGGGCGCCGATGGAGAACAGCTGGGGATCATGACAGCAGGCAAGGCGCTGGAAAGTGCCTACGACAAAAATCTCGACCTCGTCCTCATCTCCCCCACAAGCAATCCCCCCGTCTGCCGGATTCTTGATTACGGCAAGTTCCGTTTCGACCGGGAAAAAAGGAAAAAGGAAGCCAAGAAGAACCAGGTTCGCGTGGATGTCAAGGAGATTCAGCTCTCCTGCCACATCGACACCAACGACTTCAACACCAAGGCCAACAACGCCTGCCGTTTTCTGCAGAGCGGAAACAAGGTCAAGGTACTGGTCATCTTCCGGGGGCGCCAGATGGCTCATCAAGAGGTGGGAAGACAGTTACTCGAGCGTTTCCGCGCCTATGTTGCCGAATTCGGCAATGTCGACAAGGATCCCATCATGGAGGGACGTACTATGACCATGATCGTCTCCCCCATCAAGCAGACCGCCAAGCAGGCGGCCAAACCCGCGCAAAACAATCCCGAAACCAAGCAATAATATCGGAACAATCGAAAGGAGTTCTCAAAAATGGGAAAAGTCAAAACACATAGAGCCTCTGCCAAGAGATTTTCGCTGACCAAGAGCGGTCTTGTCAAGATCAATCACTCGCATCACCGTCACAAGCTGGGCATCAAGACCGCCAAGCGCAAGAGACATCTCCGTTCGGGCGGTTACCTCAGCAACGCCATGGCGCCTGCTGTCAAGACCCTCATTCAGAAGTTTTAAGCTTGATTAAGTCAGAAAAGGAGTAATACGAAATGGCAAGAGTAAAAGGCGCAATGATGACGCGCAAGAGAAGAAATAAAATGCTGAAGGCCGCCAAGGGTTATTGGGGCGCAAAGAGCAAGCACTTCAAGATGGCAAAGCAAGCCGTCATGAAGAGCGGCAACTATGCCTTTACCGGTAGAAAGCTCAAGAAGAGAGATTTCCGCGCCCTCTGGATCACGAGAATTTCCGCGCAGTGCAAGGTCAACGGCATCAACTACAGCCGCTTTATCGCTGGCCTCAAGAAGGCGGGCATCGATCTGAACCGCAAGATGCTCTCTGAGCTCGCAATCGCCGACAAGGCTGCTTTCGCCGCTCTCTGCGAGAAGGCCAAGGCCGCCCTTTAATAAAGAACAGGATAAAAACCCGCCTCACGCGGGTTTTTGTCGTATCTTGGAGAAATGAAAAGCGTACTGTAAAAATGCTTTTTCCTCTCCTTTTCTTCCGAAAAAGAAAGGCAGTAAAACCAATGGAACTGCTCACCTCCCGAAACAATCCCCTTGTCATCCGCATGGCAAAGCTCTCCGACAAAAAGCACCGGGACACGGAAGGGCTCTTTGCCATCGAGGGCATCAAGCTCTTTGAGGAGATGCAAAAGGCCGGCATTAAACCCGCCTATGCCTTTGCTTCCGAAAGGGCGGCGGAATATCTCGCCTCCCTGCCCGACTCGGTGGTCAAATACCGGGTCTCCGATTCCGTATATGAAAAAATTTCGTCCGAAAAATCCCCCCAGGGGATATTTTGTGCGATAAAATATCTTGACAACCAACACAAATCTGATACAATATATAGTGGCAATTTTTCAGGTCCGCTCCTTGCCCTCTCCTCGATACAGGATCCGGGGAACCTGGGCACCATTGTCCGGACCGCCCGCGCCTTCGGGGTCAAGGGGATCCTGTTATCGGAGGACTGTGCCGACATCTATTCTCTGAAGGCACTGCGCGCCTCCATGGGGGCGCTCTTCGTGCTTCCCACCCTGCGCTGCCCTCTGGCGGAATCGCTCACGGCTCTGACAAAGGATCGCTACGGCGTTTACGCCGCCGCCCTGATCGAAAACGCCGCTCCGCCCCAAAGCCTCTCCCTCTCCGAGAGGACCTGCTTTGTCCTCGGCAACGAGGGGCACGGCCTTTCTGCCGATATTCTGACCGCCTCCTCAGGCGCGGTCTATATCCCCATGGCAGAGGGCTGCGAATCGCTGAATGTGGCAGCGGCTGCCGCCGTTCTCCTGTGGGAATACGCCCGTCAGAAGACAAACTGAGTTATTCTTCCAATCCACCGAACATACTTCCCAACTCAACCCGGAAAGGAGTCCTCGCCATGTCCGCTCTCACGCAAGTTCTCTGGCTCTCCCTACGCTGCC
>CAZGQH010000222.1:0-3412 GCA_964527575.1 uncultured Lachnospiraceae bacterium | reverse complement strand
GTCAAACTCCCCCCAGGTGATCTCGCTGCGGTAGCCGTCGTTGGCGCTGGGCTCGATCAGCGAATATTCCCGCCAGGTACGGAAAACCCGGTGATCCAGCTCAGGATTGAGCTCCACCAGCGCCACCTCGTCCTTATATTCCTTCGCGTTTTTTGCAAGCAATTCCGTAATCGGCATCTTTTTTCGTCCTTTCCCATTGGCGGCATCCCGAAAAACTGACATTGGCAAACCCTGCCTCGCAGAAACAAATAAAGCCGTCCCTGAACATACAGGGACGGCTTTTTTCCGTGTTACCACCTTGCTTCGCGGCGCGCCTCACAGCGCCCGCCTTACGGGCAACCGATCATTGCCCCGCGATATAACGGTCGCACCCGTCACAGCCTACTGCCCGGTGGGGTTCGGTGCAAGACTCCGGCGCTGTATTCGGCAAAATCCTCCCCGCCGTTTTGCACCAACCAACGGCTCTCTGCAGAGGGCTCCGATTCGCTTACTTCTGCGCCATTTTCGCCTTTTTTCTATAGATAGTAAAATTATACGAAAATCCTCTCCCTTTGTCAAGGCAATTCCAAAATTATTAACACTTTATACACATATTGCAGAAAATACAGAGAAAAGGACGTCCGCCAGCCGCGCCTCTTTTAAGACAGACCATATGGCAGGAATGCCGCGCGGCAGGCTGATACACCATCCTACTGTCGCACAGATCTGTGATGCGTGTGATTATGGGATTACAGACGACAAAGATACTGCGGAGGAATAGAATGTTTTTATGCAAAATGCCCTTTGAATTGGATGCTTATTTTTGCTATAATAATAAGTAATCGAGTAGCGAAAGCGTAAGTCCGGATTTTTCCGTGCCTGCGCTTTTTTTGTTTGATTTTATAGACCAATTAAATATTCAGGAGGATTATCATGAAATCACAAGCTGATGTCAACCGCATATGCCCGGGCTGCAAACGTCATTGTTCCGCCGATCATCTGCATTGCTCGCGCGGCAAGTCCTATTTCAGACAGGAAACCGACCAAACGATAGAAAAAGGCAGAGATAACAGCAGCATGAAGGATGAAACGGTTTTGCTTATGCTCAGATGCGGACACTTGCTCCATCATGGATTAAGCGAACGCGCTGAAAAAGAGGATATTTTACAATTTCTTTCTGCCGATGAAAAAAATGAATTGACCATGCTTCTGAAAAAATGTCTGAACTCATGGGAGTAAACGAAAGTCTATTTTAGGAGGATATCTTTTATGAACGGGGATACAACAAATAAGCTGGGCAAAATGCCCGTAAACAAGTTAATGCTTTCGCTTGGAATACCCATGATTATTTCAATGATGTTACAGGCACTTTATAACATTGTTGACAGTGCGTTTGTATCCAATATACCAAACAACGGCGAAGCGGCATTGAACGCACTCACACTTGCCTTTCCTGTCCAAATGCTGATGGTTGCCGTAAGTATCGGAACGGGTGTCGGCGTTAATGCATTGATTGCCAAAAATCTTGGACAGAAAAAAACAACAAGTGCATCAAGAGCAGCAGGAAATGCTTGGTTTCTTGCATTTATCATTTATATTTTGTGTCTGATTTTCGGCATATTCGGCGTAAAACCATATATCGCCACCCAGACGACAAACCCACAGATATTCGATATGGGCGTGAGATACCTCAGGATATGCAGTGTTTCATCCATGGGACTTATATTCTTTTCCATGTTTGAAAAAACACTGCAGGCAACAGGACTTTCGCTGTATTCCACAATCGCGCAGATTTCGGGCGCACTCATCAATATTATTCTTGATCCAATATTGATTTACGGATTTTTCGGACTGCCTGCTATGGGAGTTGACGGTGCGGCATATGCAACGGTAATCGGACAGATCGTGTCTGCGATTGTCGGACTTATATTTCATATTAAATTAAATAAAGATCTGAAAAACGGAATTAAATACTGGAAGCCATCGCTTACAATAATAAAACAGATCTATTCCATCGGTCTGCCGGCGATAATCGCACAGGCGCTTATGTCGTTTATGACCTACGGCCTGAATATTATTCTCGTGCGGGTAGATGAAGCAATGGTTACGGCGTACGGCCTATATTATAAAATACAGCAGTTTATATTATTTGCCGCCTTTGGATTACGGGATGCCATAATTCCCATCATTTCCTTTAATCACGGTATGTGGAACAAAACAAGGGTAAAGCAGGGCGTACATTACGGAATACTGTATACGCTTGTACTGATGATAGCGGGATTCCTTGTTATTGAAATTTTTGCAAAGCCTTTTTCGGCCTTTTTCGGCCTTTCCGGAGCCACACAGGATCTGTGCGTCAGCGCAATGAGAATAATATCAATCAGCTTTGTCTTTGCCGGACTTAACATAGCCTTTCAGGGGATTTATCAGGCTTTAGACAGCGGACTTGAATCTCTTATTATTTCACTCTGCCGACAGCTTATATTTGTACTTCCTGTGGCGTGGGGATTTTCTCTTATTGCGATTCAAATACCGACAGCCAGATGGCTTGTATGGCTTACCTTCCCGATTGCGGAGTTTATTTCGGCAATGATCGGATGCGTGTTTATGAAACGAATAAAGAAGAAAAAAATAGAGATTATGAATTGAAATTTTCGCTTTACTATTAACCAATAAAACACTGGTAAAAGCAAAAAGGGTTTTGTCTGTCCGCTGGAATACAAAAGATTCCTTAAATACATTACAAGATATAACCGAATGGGATTTATCTGAAAATGCTGTTCGGAAGACGGACGTTTTGAATGTATTGACAGTTCCATCCTCTTATTTCCTTAATCATAAAAAGAGATACAGGCTAAAAAATAAGCCTGTATCTCTTTCATTTTGTACCCTGTTTGTCGGTAGGCAACGTAGTTTTCAATACTTCCTGATTGCCCTTCACCCAAGAGCACCGGGAAATCGAGAGGTCAGGGGAGAACATTCCCGGCGGCGCGGAAGATGTCGTACCACTCCTCACGGGTAAGGGTGATATCGGCAGCCTTCAGACAGTCGGTGAGACGGGTCAGATTGGTGGTACCGGTGACCGGCATCAGATGGGCAGGATGGCGGAGCAGCCAGGCGATAACAATGGTATTCTTCGAAACGCCATACTTCTCGGCCACCTCGGCGAGCTTTTTGTTCAGTTCCGCGAAATCGGGATGATCCACAAAGACGCCGGCGAAGAAGCCGTACTGGAAGGGAGACCAGGGCTGAATGGTGATCTCGTGCAGACGGCAATAGTCGAGTACGCTGCCGTCCCGCATGGTAGCCCGGTCGTTCTCCATGTTCACATTCAGACCCGCCGAGACCATGGTGGCATTGGTGATGCTCATCTGGAGCTGGTTGGCCACCAGCGGCATGCCGAGATACTTCTCGAGCAGCTCGATCTGCATGG
>CAZGQH010000221.1:0-3419 GCA_964527575.1 uncultured Lachnospiraceae bacterium | reverse complement strand
CCCCAGTATGCGGTGACAAAAGCCACCATCACGCCTCCCTCCGGTGAGAAATATACCAACATGTTCTATTATAATGCCGGTATTCATTCTCAGGGTGACTTTTATTATGACGACAACGCCTGGATCTGTATTCAGCTCCTCAATGCTTACGATCTTTTGGGCAAGGAGCAGTATTTGAAGAACGCCGAGTCGGTTCTTGCCTTTCTCTGGACCGGCTGGGATGACAAGGCGGGAGGCGGTGTCTATTGGGACAAGACCTTCCAGGGAAAGGGAACCTGCTGCAACGGTCCGGTAGCGGTGGCATATCTGGCTGCCTACCGTATCACGAAAAACGAGACCTATCTTGAGCGCGCCAAAATGATCTATGACTGGTGCGGCGAGGTGCTGCGGGACGAGAAGGGATTGTACAGTGAGGGAATCAACAGTCTGACCGATCTCGGCAAGAAGCCCTGGCGCGCCGCCTACGACCAGGGAACCATGATGACAAGCGCCGCCCTTTTGTACGAGATCACCGGGGATAAGCGCTATTCGAGAGAACTGGCGCAGACGGCGGGCGCTACCACCAGTCTGATGTTCAAGACCGAGGGCGGAAAAACCGTTATGGCGGGTAACCCCATTTTCAAGGCCTGGTGTATCGGCTGGCTGATGCGGGGGATTATGATGGTGCAGGAATCGGGCAATACCACCTCGCCCAAAGTGTTTATGTACCGCATGAAGCAGGTTTTGGAGGATACCCTGGCCACAAAGGACAAGAACGGCCAGTATGATCCTTACTTCTGCTCGGGCGAATGGTGGGACAAGGAGGAGTTTGACAGCGATATTCTCCAGCCCACCGGCGTTGCCACTGTGCTGCTTCTTACTGCCTGCCACGATGTCTATCAGGTGGGATAACCGGATAAAAAAATTCAGGGAGCCGATTTTCCCCCTCACATAAGGAAGTGAAAGGGACGAAGATGGCTTCGGCAAAATACGGTATAGTCATAACGGCTATGCCGTATTTTATTTCCTTGCGCTGCGAATCAGAGGATTCTGTTACTCTTGTCAAGAGTGCTTTTTGCTCTTCGCGGGGTTGGCTGTTACATAAGATTTTTCGTATTTTTCATTATAAATGGAATTGTCTTTATTTTTTCAAGGCTAATCTTTAAAAAATAACTGCCAGTTAAGTTTGTCTATCCGTTTAGTAGCTTCCGATTTGCGAAAAAATCTGCTATACTAAGTACAACGGTACCGAAATACAAAAAGCGGAGGTTCAATATGAACGAATCAATGGGTCAGATTATTAAACGTCTGCGTAAAGAACGCAATCTCACGCAGGAAGAACTTGCAGAGCAGTTAAATATATCCGCACCCGCCATTTCAAAATGGGAGAATGATATCGGTATGCCGGACATCTCACAGATTGTTCCGCTGGCAAATTTGTTTGGCGTGCCTACGGATGTTCTTTTTGGTGTGTACGGAACAGATCATGCAGAAGATGTCTCAGTACGGTTAGGTGAAATTTTTCGCATATGTGATAATTGTTGTGACGGGGAAGAAGGGCCAACCGCGCTTATTATATTTGAAAAATACCGCGAAGCAATGAGTCTGTATCCGAACAATCCAACGATCTTGATAAACGCAATAGCGTTTGGTGAGATGATAATCGCTAATAACGAAATTGAATTGAAGGAACTGATAGGTCAAGACGGTATCGACAGCATTATTCAGGAGATCATTCGCTGGGCGGAGCTTGTGATCAAATATAGCACATCCACAGATGATATTTTATATGCAAAACATCGGCTGATAAATATTTATATTCGCCGCCAAAACTGGGAGGATGCATATGCTTTAGCCGATACCTTTCCACGGGATATTTCCAATAACCGCGGCATTTTAATGGCAGATTTGAAATACCGTGCCAGAAAATCCGAAGAGGAAAGACATTGGCGCTGCTATAACATTATGTACCTCGCAAAAGAACTGGGCTGTCAAACTGCCGCACTTGGAAACCTCTATATGAGAGATGGACAATACGAAGACGCGCTGTATTGCTATACTTTTTTGCGGGATACAATCGAGGCACTATACCGTGAGGAAAAATACAGACCACCGTTCGTCTATGATTATTATCCGTTATACCGTTTTCCGGCATATTGTCTTATGAAACTCGGACGAGTTGATGAGGCAATAACCCTGCTTGAAGAAGGCGTTCAGTTTGTTCTTGCGCAAGCAGAAAATTACAATAAAAAAAGCGGACTTGACATTCCGATCCTACGCGATTGCACATTCGGATACGGTTTCGATGGTGAAGCCGAATACAAAAATATTCCTCTCAGGCTGAAAAATCTTATCTGCAACGACGACTTCAAGCCTCTTGCTGATAATCTGCGTTATCAGTCACTCGTGGCAAAAATCGAATTTATTCTATAAAGGCAATAATACCAGAATACTATCTGCTTCAACCAACGCCCCTCCGGAATCAAAAATTTCGGAGGGGCAATTAATAGGTGTGATTTCACTGCCATTCAGCATCAATCCGACTTGTCCTTAAAAATGCCGAGCGGGCACTTCCTTATGTGAAGTGCCCGTTCGGCTCTCTGTTTTTTTGAGAGCTCTGTCAGAAAAGTGAGCAAATCGGATTGGACAAATTGCAAAAAAAGTCAAATTATCTTTGGGTTACTCTTTACTATATTGACAATTGTGTACTTAAGTTATAAAATAAAAACAGAAAAATAAAAAGGGGGACCGGCGCACGGTCGCCGGAACAAATGTCATGAAAAAAATCAAAATCGCGGTCTTTTCGGTTCTGCTTGTAGCCGTTTTTGCCGTGCTGGTGGTTGTGGGAGCGGTATTTGCGGCCGAAAGCTATACCGATATTTCCACGGCCGCCGAACTGAAGGGCATGTCCTCGGAAGGGAATTATCGCCTGACGGCGGATATCGCTCTGACCGACGGAACGACTCTGCCGGCCTTTTCGGGCAATCTCGACGGTAACGGCAAAAAGATCACCGGTCTGAAGGCGCCGCTCTTTGAGGAGCTTTCGGGCAGTGTGAAGAATCTGACTCTTACCGGCAGTATCGAGACCGACACCGAGGGCAGTGTGGGCGTTCTCGCCTCCACGGTCAAGAACAATCTGACGGTGACCGGCCTGACGATCGACTGTGCGGTCAAGGCTCCTAAGGCTAACGGCGTGGGCGGCTTTGTGGGTCATGCAGAGGCCGACGGCGGCATCACCCTGACCTTCACCGGCTGTGTCAACCGGGGAAGCATCGATGCAAACGCCAGTGTGGGCGGCTTTATGGGTTCGGCGCGCAACGCGGCCAGCCAGTATACGACAGTAAGCTTTACCGACTGTATCAACGAGGGCAATGTCCATATGAGCAGCACAGGCAGCAATATCGGTGCCGGCGGCTTGATCGGTTTCGGCGGACGCTATT
>CAZGQH010000220.1:0-3424 GCA_964527575.1 uncultured Lachnospiraceae bacterium | reverse complement strand
CGTCTGAATCATCTCGGTAAGCTCTTTCATATAGTCGGGCATGGTCAGATCAAAAAAGATTTGGCCGATAATCAAGGCAATACAGGCGAGGGCCATAAGCCATTCCTTTGCCTTCATCCTTTTCAAAAGCTTGAACATGTTGCACTCCTCTGCAAAAAATCTCGGTCTTTCTCCGAAGTTGTACTTTTTCCCTTGACAAACCCCGAAGCCATGGATATTATAATATACAGATGTCGCTTTGGCAACAGACAGTTTTTTGTAAGCTGTTTCGAAATCGACAGTTTGGAAGGAACTGTTTACGATTTCAGTAAAGATTCAGATTGCCCAAAAAATGCACACAAAAACGACACAAAAATTTAAAAAAGGAGACCGTCTGCCATGCCGGATTTCTTTCAAAATGCCGAATGGATCGGCTGCTTTGCCCCCGACGCTCCCCGCGACTATTCCCCTCTCTTCCGAAGATCCTTCGTTGTAGAAGGTGCGGTTGCCACCGCCTCACTCATACTCTGCGGCCTCGGCTATCACGAGGCGAAAATCAACGGTCAGCCCGTGACCGATGCCCGCTTTGAACCTGCCTTTACCGATTTTGACCGACGTGTCTATGTCTCTGAATACGATGTGTCCGCCCTTGTCACGGCCGGGGAAAATGTCCTTTCGGTCGAGTTGGGCCGGGGCTTTTACGCCATGCGGGTGCCCAATGTCTGGAACCACCACCGGGAGAGCTGGCAGGACGAGCCCAAACTGATTGCCTCCCTTGTAATCACGCTGAAAAGCGGCGAAACGCTTGCCATTGTCAGCGACAAAAACTTCGTGAGCCTTCCCGGCCCGATCACACGCTGCTGCCTCTATACCGGCCAGAGCTTTGACGGAAAGCGTGCGGAAGCCCTCTTCGGCTGGGAGTACCCCGACTTTGACGATTCCTCCTGGCTGCGGGCTGTCCCTGTAAACCCTCCGAAAGGAAAGCTTGTCCCTTCAAAGAGAATCCCCACAATCAAGGAACGGGAAAGCGCCCACCCGATTGCGATCCGACGGATCGCTCCTGACATTCAGCTGGCCGAGTTTTCCGACATGTTTGTGGGCTGCTGCCGCCTTACAGTAAAGGCCACGCCCGGACAGACCATCAAGCTCCGCTACGGCGAGCGGCTGGAAAACGGACGGGTTTTCTTGGAACAGGATTTCGTGGAAGGCGAGCTTCAGACCGACGAGATTCTGGTTGGACCCAGCGGCTTTGTGAACTACCAGCCGAAGTTCAGCTATTACGGCTTTTGTCTGGTAGAAATCATCGGCGATCTGCCCGATCTTTCGGCCGACGCCCTCACTGCCATACAGATCTCCGGAGATTTTGACGACCGTGCGTCCTTCTCCTGTTCGGAGCCCCTCTTTAATAAAATCTTTGAAAGCTTCCGCCGCACCCTGCGGAACAACCTGCACGCCATTCCCACCGATACGCCGGTCTTTGAAAAGAACCCCTGGACGGGAGATGCCGGCGTGGTGGCAGAGAGCGCCTGCCACCTTCTCGAACTGATTCCCTTCTTTGACAAGTGGATGACCGACATGACCGACAGCCTCCGGGAGGACGGCAGCATCAGCCTGATCTTTCCCACCACCAAGTGGGGCTTCTCCTACTCCCCCGAGTGGACCGACTGCATTTACGAAATTGTCTGGCAGCTCTATCGGAACGGCGGTAAGCGCTATCTGGAAAAATACTATCCTGCCCTCACAAAGAACATGGCCTATCAGCTGGGAAGACTTGACGGAGACGGCCTGCCGGGCAGCGTTCTTGGGGACTGGCTGGCTCCCGGCTGCGAGACCGGCCTTCCGCCCGAGGGAGCCTTCTTTTCCGCTCCCTGCTACCTCTACAAGGGGCTGACCACCCTTTCGAAGATGGCAGAGCTTCTTTCTCGCCCCGAAGAAGCCGCGTTTTATCAAGAGAAGGCCGGAGAACTTCGGGACAGTCTCAACAGAAAATACTTTGATGAAACGACCTCCTCCTACCGTGCCCCCTGCACCGAATACCGCCAGACCCCCGATATTCTCGCCCTGACCTTTTCGTTGGTACCTGAGGAGCATCGGGAGGCCATGCTTGCCCGGCTGGTGGCGGACATCCGCGCCAAAGGGGATCATCTGAACACCGGAATGCTCGGTACCAAATATCTGCTCCCCCTGCTCAGTGAAAATGGGCAGCACGCGCTCGCCTGCCGTGTCGCCCGGCAGACCACCTTTCCCTCCTGGGGATACTGGTACGAAAACGGCGCCACCACCATGTGGGAATCCTGGTCGAAACAGGCCCGCTCCCGGGATCATTTTCTCTTCGGCACGGTGGTTGATTGGCTTTTGGCCGAAATCGCCGGTTTCCGGCCGGGGAATGACCGGCTGACCACCGTCACCGTGGCACCCCGCCCGGCGGAAGGCATGACGGGCTGCTCCTTCTCGATCCCCATGGAACATGACCGCACGGACAGGCTGGCTATTGACTGGCAGCAGAGTGGTTCGGACTTTTCTCTTACCCTCCGTGTACCGAAGGGCTGTCACGTAACCCTTCTTCTTCCCGACGGCGAAAAAATCGAAGAAGCGGCAAGCGGATTCTATCGCTGTTTCCACATGCCGCCCACCTTGTGAGGTAACCTCATGAAAGAAAAAAACGAAAATCAGCGGGTGCTCCTCACCAAACGGCTGCTCCGGGAGGGCCTTCTGCGACTGCTCGGCCAGGGGCCGGGCCAAAAGCCGATCGACAGAATCAGCGTCAGCGAGCTCTGCCGGGAGGCGGGAATCAACCGCGCCACTTTCTACAAGCATTACGCCGCCCCGGTGGATGTTCTGAAGGACATCGAAGAAGAGCTGGCCAAGGACATGAAAAAACGCGCCAAAAAGCCGGAATCGCTGGAAGAGGCCGAAGTTTTTCTCCAAGAATTCTGTACCCATCTCTACCGGAACCGGGAAATCGTCAAGATTCTGATCCGCTCCAGCATCGATGACAGCCTTGCTATGATACTGGAGGAATTCAGCCGCAATCTCTGGGAGATGCGAAACAGATTTCACCGCCTGAAGAATCTGGATGCCGACAGTATGCGTCTGGTATCCGCCTTTCTCGGAAGCGGCAGCTACTACCTCATAAGACAGTGGCTGACCGAGGATATTCCGAAAAGTCCCGAGGAAGTGGCCGCGCTTTCTCTCAACCTGCTCCGGGGAAAAAATCTCACCTGAACCCGCCACACAAGGAGAACATTATGAAAATTCTCAATCTGCTCTGTGCCATCCTGTATGCGGCTGCCTTTTTGTCCGGCATCCTCTATCTCACCCTTCAGCACACACTCTTTTCTGTCTTACTGTTAGTCTGCGGCATCGCCGCTTCGGTCCTTCTTCTTGTTCTGTCGCTTCTCCGCCTGAAACGGCAGAAGGGACAGAAACGATAAGGAGAGTGCTG
>CAZGQH010000219.1:0-3532 GCA_964527575.1 uncultured Lachnospiraceae bacterium | reverse complement strand
GGAGGAGCCCCTGCTCGGCGTTTACGCCTTCCGCCGCAGCGGAGAGGACGAGGAGCTCTGCGGCGAACCTCTGGATCTCACCGGCGGCGTGTCGGAGGAGGGCTATCTCTATTGGGATATCCCGGAGGGCTGCTATCGGGTCTTCTTTCTCTACAAATCCCGCAGGGGTGCTCGCCGGGACTATATCGACATGCTTTCAAAAGAGGCGGTGGGGCTTCTGATCGAGGAGGTCTATGAGCCTCATTACCGCCATTATGCCTCCTATTTCGGCAAGACGCTGGCGGGCTTTTTCTCGGACGAGCCCTGTTTCGGCAACGAATTTGTCAGCGAGCGGCGGATGAACTGGGGCTTCTATGAAAAGGGCATCGGCCGGCCGGGGCTGGCGCTGCCCTACAGCGAGGAGCTTCTTTCCCGGATGAGCCGCGAGCTTGGGGAGGACGCCACCCCCTATTTCGGCGAGCTCTGGTACTGGGGAGAGCATTCCCCGAAGCTGCGGCTGGCCTATATGAACGCGGTGTCTGGCCTCTACCGCGACCACTTCTGCCGGCAGCTGGGGGACTGGTGCCGCGCTCATGGGGTACTCTATATCGGGCATATCATCGAGGATATGAACTCCCATGCCCGGATGGGAGGCAGTGCCGGGCACTACTTCCGCTCGTTGGAGGGGCAGGACATGAGCGGCATCGACATCGTGCTGCATCAGGTCATGCCGGGCTTTGCCGATTATCTCCATACCGCCAGCTGCTCGGGCGGCGTAGCCGACCCGACCTTCAATCACTATGTGCTGGGGCAGCTGGGGGCTTCGCTGGCTCACCTCTATCCGGGAATGAAGGGCCGCGCCATGTGCGAGGTCTTCGGCGCCTACGGCTGGGGAGAGGGCGCGCCCATGATGCGCTGGCTGATGGATTTTCTCTTAGTGCGGGGAATCAATCACTTTGTTCCTCACGCCTTTTCGCCCCTTTATCCCGATCCCGACTGTCCGCCCCACTTCGGGGCGGAGGGGCACGATCCCCAGTTTGACGGCTTTTCCGCCCTGATGCGCTATACCAACCGGATGGCGCATCTCTTGAGCGGCGGCCTGCACAAGGCGACGGCGGCGATTCTTTATCACGCCGAAGGGGAGTGGATGAGCCATCCCGGCAGCGCGGTTCTGACCGAGCGCCCGGCGAAGGCGCTTCTCGACTGTCAGATTGCCTACGATATCCTGCCTGCCGACCTGCTCCTCGATCCGGCCGCTTCTTTCGTGAAGGAGGGAAGACTGGCGGTGGGGGAGGAATCCTTTGACGCTCTGATCCTTCCTTGGGCGGAGCATCTGCCCGAGGGACTCATCGCCCGTCTGCGGGAATTCGATCGGGAGGGGTTGCCCCTCTACTGGGTCGATGCGAAAAAGGTGCTTTCTGCTGACCGAACTCTTCCCGCTGGCGAAGTCTTTCCCACCGATGGAGTCCTTCCCGCTGGCTCCCTTCCCGCCGACCGGCCGGGCAAGGCCATTTCTTCGGCGGAGCTGCCGGCCGAGTTTTACTCCCGGGGCTTTTACGACATTCGCCTGTCGGATCCCTGTCCGCAGCTCCGGTTTTATCACCTGCAGCGGGGAAGCCGGGATATCTATTTCTTCTTCAACGAGTCCTTTGCCGGGGAGGTGAAGACCGAGGTCGCGCTTTCCGCGCGGGGGGATTTTGTCCGCCTCCGTCTTTTGGAGGAGGAGCGCTTCAGCGACAGCACGGCCGACGGGCGGGTGAACCTGTCGCTTCTGCCCGGGCAGTCGGAGCTTCTCGTCTTCGGCGATCGGGCCGGCCTTCCCGAAGCGCCGGTCTTTCGGAAAATCGGCGAGCTTGCCCCGGTCTTCTCGGTAGAGCTTGCCGACAGCGATCATCCCGGGGAGTTTTCGCTCTATCGGGTCACCGACAAACTCTTTTCGGTCACCGACCGGGAGCACAAGCCGGGCTTTTCCGGCTGGATGCGCTATCGCTTTACGCTGACGGTGAACGATCCTGCGGCAGAGCTGCGCCTTGACCTTGGCAGGGTAGGGGAGACCGCCCGGCTTACCGTCAACGGCAAACATCTTGGCATCCGCATCGCGCCGCCCTATGCTTTTTCGCTGACCGGCGCGCTTCAGCCCGGGGAAAATCAGATCGTGGTGGAGGTGGCCAACACCCTCGTCGGGCGCGTGCGGGACGGCTTCTCCTATTTCCTGACTCTCTCCCCTTCCGGCCTTCTCGGCCCGCTGACCCTCTACGAAGCCGACCGGGAAAGAGAGGACTGACTTTTTGGTCTTGCCCGAATACGGCAAAAAGAAGCCGCAAAAAAATTTCAAAGAATATCCCGCCCAAACCACGAGAAATCGTGGTTTGGGCGGGATTGTTTTACTTGAAGCAAAATATAACGAGTTTTTACAGCTCTTTCAATCGTGGGACTTACCGGGGGAAGGGACGCGGCTTCGGATGCCGTCGGAAGATGCCGGTTTCAGCCTTCGGAGGGTGCCTCGGTTTTCTTCTCCTTGGGAAGGTTCAGGGCGATGTGAACATCCCGAAGCTGCTTTTCGGTGACTTCCGAGGGGGCGTTCATCATCAGATCCTGAGCGTTCTTGTTCATGGGGAAGGCGATGACCTCCCGGATGTTGGGTTCATCAAGGAGTAACATGACCATGCGGTCGACGCCGGGAGCCACGCCCGCGTGGGGAGGAGCGCCGAATTTGAAGGCATTGTAGAGGGCGGGGAACTTGGATTCCACTTCCTCAGCCCCCATGCCGATGAGCGAGAAGGCCTTCAGCATGGTTTCGGGGTCGTGGTTCCGCACGGCGCCCGAGGAGAGCTCAATGCCGTTGCAGACGATATCGTACTGGTAGGCGAGAATTTCTAAGGGATCCTTCTCGCAAAGCGCCTTCATGCCGCCCTGAGGCATGGAGAAGGGGTTGTGGCAGAACTCCAGCTCGCCGGATTCCTCGCCGATCTCGTACATGGGGAAGTCCACGATCCAGCAGAAGCGGAAGACATTGGGGTCGATCAGGCCGAGATCACTTCCCAGCTTGCTGCGGACCTGTCCGGCGATCTTGCGGGTGGCCTTTTTGTCACCGGCGAGAATCGCAAGAAAGCTGCCGGGGGTCAGCGAGAGCTTTTCGACCAGCGCCTCCCGGACCGGTTCCAAGAACTTGGCGGCGCCGCCGCTGAAGGCGTTTCCTTCGCCTATCTTGCACCAGAAGAGAGTCTTGGCACCCGCCTCTTTGGCGAACTCCACCAGAGAATCGATATACTTGCGGGGCTGGCTGAAAGCGGGTACGGCGATGACCTTGACGGTCTCGGCATTTCGGAAATCCTCCAGCTCGCACTCCTTCAGGAGCGCGGTGACATCCTCAATAATCAGGGGATTGCGCAGGTCGGGCTTGTCGCTGCCGTACTTTTCAAGGGCAGTCCGATAGGGAATGCGCTCGAAGGGGGCGCTGTCGGCCTTCTTGTCGGAGAACTCCTCGAAGATCGCGGGGAGCACCGCCTCCAGCTCGGCAAACACATCCTCCTGGGTGGCAAAGGCCATTTCC
>CAZGQH010000218.1:0-3542 GCA_964527575.1 uncultured Lachnospiraceae bacterium | reverse complement strand
TGCGCTGAAGACGGAGGGTGGCCCTTTCACCTTTAACGGTGTCACTTATCAGCGCTACAACAACTGCCTTGCGGAAAAAGAGAGCGGAATTTTAGTGGAAACCCTCTCCACGAGCAAGCTCTTCGCTCCCTATATTTCGATCCGGGATGACGGCATTACTCATGCAGTGCGGATTGTCATTCTGACCAACCGGGCCAGCAGCTGTCCGTCGGTGACGGTTTCGATTGTCTTCAAGGATGCTTCCGGCAAGGCGGTCAAAACGATTACCGGCAAGCTGGCGGCTACTGACAGTGATTTCACTCTCTATTCGGCGGTGCTGGCGGGTGGAGAGAGCTACTTTGCCGCCGCGGGGCAGGCGCTCTTCGGCTATGTTATCACCGATATCCCCAGCGACGCCTGGGATTCGGTAGAGGTTTCGGCGAAGGATACGGCAAGCGGTACCGAATATCTGGCGCCGGTCTCCTACACCCTCTCCTCCATGCAGTTCACGCCGGAGGATCTTCCGGATATCGATACCCTCGGCAATCGGAGCCCCCTCTATAATGCGGGTCCCGGACTTCTCTCCGATCAGAGCGGTACTACCAAGGAAGACGGCTACATGACGGTCATCACCGACACTACCGCAGAAAAGCTTGCCGATTATGTGAAGAGCCTGGAAGAAAAGGGCTACACGCTCCTTTCGAAAAACACGCTGGACGGCGATGTTTACTATACCTATAAGAAGCTCGGCACACTCTTCTATCTCTATCATAACAGCCGGCTGGGCGAGACGCGGATTCTGACCGACAACGCCAGCGATCCGCTCTCCGAAATCGCCTACGACTATACGAAGAAGGCCGGCGATACTACGGCTCTCTACCAGTATTCGCTGAATTACACCAATGCAAACAGAACCGGCTACGATCCGATTCAGTACACCGAAAGCGGTGTGATCAACTGCGGCATGTGCTACATCATCAAGCTGCCCGACAACAAAGTAATCATCATCGACTCGGGGCATGAGACTCAGTCCACTGCCAAATCGCGTGCCGGCCTTATGGCCTTCCTCAGGGAGATTACCGGGACGAAAGAGGGCGAAAAGGTGAATATCGCCATGTGGTTCTTTACCCACGCTCACGGCGACCACGTCCGCCTGGCAAGCGATTTCCTTACCGAGTATCGGGAGTCTGTGAATCTCGAATCGGTGACCTACAACTTCCCCTCCTATCAGGTGCTGAACGGCGGCTATGACAGCAATACCTTCACTTTGAAGAAGACGCTGAACACCTATTACAAGGATGTAACCTTCCACAAACTGCACACCGGCGAGGTCTTTTCGCTGGCCGGCGTGAAGTTTGAGGTGGTCTATACCCACGAGGATGCGGTGACTGCCGGCGGTACCAGCGAGATCGGCGATTTCAACTCTACCTCGACGGTGTTGAAGATCACAATGGACGGCAAGACTCTGATGATTCTCGGCGACATCAGCGATGTGGCGGAGGACGCCATCGTCGCTATGCACAGTCCCGCCTACTTAAAGGCGGATATGGTTCAGGTGACGCACCACTGCTTCAATTATCTCTACGATCTCTATCCGATAATTGATGCCGATATCGCCCTCTTCCCGCAGTCGAAGTACAACTGCGCCAACAGCCAGAATGACGGGGACAATCTGCACAAGTACGAATTGGTGATGAAGTACGCCACAGAGGAGTACTTTGCCCACAAATATACCTACGAATTTACCGTGGTAGACGGCAAGGTGACAGCGAAGGAGCTGCCCCGCTACGACCAGCGATAAGGGAAAGAAAACGGTGGGGGACTTTTCGTGAAAAGTCCCCCACCACCCCCGAAAAGCTTTTGAAGAAGAGAAGAATTGTTCCTCTCTTTTTCAGGGGCTTTTATTTTTTTGCTCCCGGAATTTTCCTGTTTGGGAATGAACAGGCACCTTTCGGAGAAAATACGATTTTCTTATTTTTTCATCCTGCGGCGCATTCGATTGAGATGGCGCTCAAAACTGCCGTTGGCGATAAACTCCGCTAAGAAATATTGATCCATGACTGGCACGGAACAGGAGAAGACATCTAACTTTCTGTCATAGAGCGGCAGCAATGGTTCGGGCAGGACGATATAACCGATACGCATGGAGGGTGACAGGCTCTTGGAAAAGGTGTTGAGATAGATGACCGATTGGGCGGTATCCAGTTCATAAAGGGTTTTGATGGGATGACCCGGAAGAAAAAATTCGCTGTCGAAGTCATCCTCAACGATATAGTTTCCGCTTTTTTCGGCCCACTTCAGATATTCGTACCGTTTGGCAATGGAGGTCGTAATGCCGGTGGGGTAATTATGAAACGGGGTCACATGGAGAATGTCAAAATGATTTTCTTTCAGTGCGGCACAGGCTATCCCGTCTTCCTCCATGGTGAGCGGGCAGACCCGGGCGCCCATGTCGGTATAGACCCGGCGGATCTGCTCATAGGACGGATCTTCAATTCCATAGATTTTTTCGCGGCCGAGAATTCGGACAACGCTTTCGTAGAGCTGCTCGGCGCCGGATCCGATGATGATTTGCTCCGGCTGAGCCAGCATTCCGCGGTAGCGATGGAGATAGCCGGCGATGGCGTTGCGCAGTACCTCACAGCCCTTGCTGGGTGCTTTTCGGAACAGGCGGTTTCCGGCGTCCGAGAGCACCTTCCGAACCGTTTTGCACCATAAGGAAAACTCAAAATCCCGGTCGTCGGTGTCTTTCGGTTCCGGAAGGTAGCGGATCGAATCCTGCTCGGGATTCTTTACTGTCCGGCTGCTCATGCCGACATCGGAGACAAAGTATCCTTTCCGCTCTTTTGCAGTGAGATACCCTTCGTCGGCCAGAAGAGAATAAGCTTTTTCCACGGTAATCAGGCTGCAGCCGCTCTTGTCGGCCATCATGCGTTTGGAGGGTAGTTTGGAACCGGCGGTGTATTCGCCCGACAGAATGCCGTGCTTAATCGTCTGATACAGGGTATCGTATTTTTTGGTCTTCATCTGGTTATATAAAAATATCCTTTTTTGGAGATAGAAATAATGTCATAAAAGTATTATACTATATGCGAAGCAGAAAGTAAAGAGGATTATGATATCTGACTTCCGTTTTCTGCCTTTCAAACAGAAGAAAACGATTTCAGGAGGAATTTCTATGGAGAACGAAAGATTGACACTGAATAAGAATCTTGCGCAGATGCTCAAAGGCGGTGTGATTATGGATGTCACTACGCCGGAACAGGCGAAGATTGCCGAGGCGGCGGGAGCCTGTGCGGTGATGGCTTTGGAGCGGATTCCCGCCGATATCCGGGCGGCCGGCGGCGTATCCCGTATGAGCGATCCCAAAATGATCAAAGGGATTCAGGCGGCCGTGTCCATTCCGGTGATGGCAAAATGCCGTATCGGCCATTTTGCCGAGGCACAGATCCTGCAGGCCATTGAGATCGATTATATCGATGAAAGTGAGGTGCTTTCTCCCGCGGATGATACCTATCATATCGACAAGACGAAGTTTGATGTGCCGTTTGTCTGCGGAGCCC
>CAZGQH010000217.1:0-3560 GCA_964527575.1 uncultured Lachnospiraceae bacterium | reverse complement strand
GGAAAGGAAGATAGTGTGAAAGAAACCCATCAGGGGTTTCTTTCGCGTTCAATCACCCGCCGCAGCGGAAGTTTTGCCTTCGGCAAAACTTGCTCCACCACGCAAAAAGCCGCCCTGCGGGCGGCTTTTTGTGTGGTGGAGCTGAGGGGAATCGAACCCCTGTCCGAAAACAACTTGACAGGACTTTCTCCGGGCGCAGTCTGTTATTTACATTCCCTCGGCTGCGCGCGAACAGACACGCTCACAGCCTCAGTAGAGTCATTATGCATGGGCGAGTCAACTCTTTCCCGCCGCACGGTCACCACTCAGATCACACCCTAGCCCGGCTCGTGGTCCTTCCGGGGAGGATGGGCGCCTAATTAGGCAGCCAGAGCAACAGTATTGTTGTCAGTTAATTTTAAAAAAATTGCCCGGTTTCAGGAGGTTAGGCACCTCCGCCCGCTTATCCTGCCTCACTGCCCCCGTCGAAACCAGTGCAGCCCCATAGAAGGCGCGAAAAGACGCGCCGGGAAAACAGGCTCAGAATCTGCCGTAGGGGTCGCGCAGCTTGTCAGGCTCGGGATATTCCTCGCCCTTCGTGTCCACGCGGATGGAGGCGATCTTCTGCTCGGTCATGGGGCGGTCGCTGCCATCGGTCTTGACAGCTGCAATTTTGTCGACCACCTCTATACCCTCGAGCACCTTGCCGAAAGCCGCATACTGGCCATCGAGGAAGTCGCCGTCTTCGTGCATGATGAAGAACTGGCTGCCAGCCGAGTTCGGCGACTGCGCTCTTGCCATCGACAAGACGCCCCGCTTGTGGCTGAGATTGTTCTTGACGCCGTTGAGCTTGAACTCGCCCTTGATGCAGTAGCCAGGGCCGCCCATACCAGTGCCCTGCGGGCAGCCGCCCTGAATCATAAAGCCGGAAATGACGCGGTGAAAGATCAGCCCGTCATAAAAGCCCGTGTTGGCCAGCGAAATAAAGTTGCGCACGCTCTGCGGCGCTTTTTCGGGGTAAAGCTCCGCGACGATCTTGCCGCCGTCTTCCATCGTGAGCGTCATAATGGGATTTTCCATTGTTATCTTCCTTTCATTGCGCGGTCGATCTGCCGCTTTGCGTCTTTCTTTGCAGCATCCTCGCGCTTGTCGTAAAGTTTTTTGCCCTTGGCCAGCGCCAGCTCTACTTTAACCAGCGAGCCCTTAAAATAGACCGCCAGCGGCACAAGCGCGTAGCCGTCCTGCTTGACCTTGCCAAAAAGGCGGGAAATTTCGCGCCGGTGCATCAAAAGCTTTCTTGGCCGCAGGGGGTCTTTGTTAAAGATGTTTCCCTGCTCATAGGGCGCGATGTGCATCTGGCGGATGAACAGCTCACCGTCTTTGATCTGACACCACGCCTCCTTGAGGCTGAGATTGCCAAGGCGGATGGATTTGACCTCCGTGCCGGAAAGCTCGATACCGGCCTCAAACTTTTCCTCGATGAAATACTCGTGATGCGCCTTTTGATTCCTGGCCACGATCTTCACGCCGCTTCCCGCCAACCAGCACGCCCCCCTTCTGCCTTCACTTCTGTTTTTATTATAACATGCCTGTCAAGAGATATCCCGCCCGCACCGGTAAAAAATGTGTTTGGATCGATGCGGCATCGATCCCTACAGGTTTCCCGCGTTTTCGGCGTCCCGCGCTGACTGGGGGATTGTCACTGCCTACCGCGGCCAGGTATGGCCGATTTACTCTGGCGCAAGCCAGAGGGCTTGTCCATTTTCCGACCCCATTCTTCTTAGCTGCGCAAAGAAGAACGGCGTCGGCCGTCAAGAAGAAATTGCACAGGGAGAACCTTTTGGAAAAGGTTCTCCCTGTACCCTCTCCAAAAACAGAGGGGTGCGCCCCTCTGACTCCCCGGGGCTGCCCGACAGGAAAATCTATTCAAAAAAGCGCCGATGTGCTACCTTGGCTTCTGCATGCCAGCTGTAGCACATAGGTAGCTTCTTTCTTTCCGAGCGTTGTGCCACATCGCACTGCAAAGCGCCCCAGCGCAAAGACGCGTCCAGAGGAAAGCGTTCTTTGCGCCGGTCAGGAAGTCGGCAGCTCGAATACCAAGAAAAGCAAAGAATCGATATACCCTGATGGGTATATCGATTCTTGGAGCTGCTGGGCAGATTCGAACTGCCGACCTCGTCATTACCAATGACGCGCTCTACCGACTGAGCTACAGTAGCATGGCTCTCTCAGAGAGCTTTATTATTATAGCATAAATCGGCGGATTGTCAAGTGGAAAATCAAAAAAATTTTGAATCCGGACAAAGACGCACGAATTTCGCCGCCGCGCGGCGCTTTCCCGATAAAAAATGGATCTATAATAAATGTTGGGGTCAGGCGATGAGCCTGACCCCATTGTCACAAAAAAGTTGAGCATAGAGATAAAATCCAGTAGAATAATGTACCCCTACAAAAACTCAAAGGAGATATCTCTATGCTCAATCAGGATTATATCGCAAAGCTTCTCAATTTGGAAGATGTCATCATCAAAAATGTTGAAAACAAAGCAGATTAGCTCTTTATCCGGATCGAATTGCCCCGAAAAATGCACATTTGCCCTGCCTGTGGACACCAGACCGACCGTGTACACGACTACCGCAAGCAGTTTATCAAGGATATTCCCTTCGGCAGGAGCACCTTTCTCGTCCTCCGCAAACGCCGCTACCGCTGCACCTGCGGCAGACGCTTTTTTGAGCAAAACAGCTTCCTGCCCCGTTATTATCGGGTTACCAGCCGGTTGGTGTGCGCAGTGATCCAGGCCTTTGAAAAGGTCGTTTCCGCGAAAGAGATCGGCTGCCGCTACAACATTTCCGGCATGACCGCCATGCGTTATTTTAGCTGCTTCAACACCAGGCCAAAGGAATTGCCCGAAGCGATTTCCGTCGACGAATTCAAAGGGAACTCCGGCGGCGAGAAGTACAACTTCATTTTTTCTGGCCCCGAAAACAGGAAGGTTCTGGATATTCTGCCGGAGCGGCACGAAAAGCATTTGATTCAATATTTCTCACAATTTGACTCCAAAAAGAACGTAAAATACTTTGTTTGTGACATGAATCCGCACTTTCGGAATGTCGCAAAGACCTGCTTCCCGCAGGCGAAAATCGTTGCGGACAAATACCACGTGGTTCGGCAGGTCTATTGGGCTATGGAAAATGTGCGCAAAAACGAGCAGAAAAAGCTGTCCGCCCGCTTCCGAAAATATTTCAAACGATCACGATCTTTACTTATGAAGCGGACGGAGAAATTAAGCTCTGAGGACATGAATGCGCTGGCCCTGATGTTTGAAATTGCGCCCAGGCGGGCCGACGCTTACCGCCTCAAAAACGAGTTTCTGACTGTGATCCGCTCCGAGTCCTCTTCCACAGGCCGGGATCGGCTGAAAAACTGGCTGTTTTCGGTCGAGCTGATGGAGATGGATGAATTCCAGGCTTGCGCCAGAGCCTGCCGCAACTGGTTTCAGGAAATCCTGAATTCCATGGATGTACCCTGGACAAACGGCTACATTGAGGGCTGTAACAACAAGACAAAGACTAACTATTAAA
>CAZGQH010000216.1:0-3579 GCA_964527575.1 uncultured Lachnospiraceae bacterium | reverse complement strand
GATCTCACCGCAAATCTTACAAACGCCCTGTTCATACTGATGAGTATGTTCATGATCCGAAGACGGTGTTTCCTCCCGGGCGCAGCTGTTAAAAAGGAGTACCAGACAAAACAAAAGACTAATGGCAAGCATTTTAACATTAAACTTTTTCATCACGATCTCCATTCTGGCATATATACCGAGTTTTTTACTTTGTAAGATAATTTTATATCATATACTGCAATTTGTCAAGACAAGCCTTAAAAAATTCCGGCTATTCCGGTGAGTGTTCCGGTATTTTATCAGGAAACAGGCGAAAACGGGATATAAAGATGCCAAACCGTAAAAACGTCCATCCAAGTCCGCTCGATTTGCACTGTTCAAGTTGTCTTTTCCTTCATCCGCTCATAAAATTTCTGTTCTCTAAAAAATGCAGCTGCCCGGAAACAGGAGCGATTCCTGCCATTTCCTTCGAAAAGATATTGTTTTTTCCCCTCAAGGGTGTTATAATATCTAAAGATGAAAAATGCCTGAAAAATCAAAACACCACCAAAAACTACCGTCTGTCAAACAGTAAGGAAGCATGAGCGCAGAAAAGTTCGGTCTGCACTGCATGCTTTCCTTCCCGAACGAAAGGAAGAATTATGACCGAAACCACCTTTTCCTACCCCTCCACCGACGGCCGGCACCAGATCACCGCCACGCTCTTTCATCCCGAAGGGGAGCCTCGCGCCCTCTTCCAGATCGTCCACGGCGTGGCCGAGCATATCGGACGCTACCGTCGCTTCGCGGAATTTCTCACAGCAGAAGGCTTTCTTGTCTTCGGCGAAAACCATCTGGGACACGGCCCCGGCCTTCCTCCCGAGGAGCGGGGCTATTTCGGCGAGGAAAAGGGCTGGGATCGGGTAGCCGAGGACAGCGCGGCGCTCTCCGAGGAGATGAAGAAGCGTTATCCCGAGCTTCCCTTCGTGCTCTTCGGGCACTCCATGGGCTCGTTTTTATCCCGCACCATTTACCTGCGCGGACTGACAGGGCCCTCCGCTCTGATTTTGAGCGGCACCGGCAACATGGGACGGGCCGTCCTCGCCGCCGGACGCTTTATGGGCAGGCGGGAGCTCGCCCGGCTGGGTTCCAAGCAGAAGGAGAGCCCGCTTCTCGACCGTCTGGTCTTCGGGGGCTACAACAAGCGCTTCTCGAAAGAGGCGGGAGGAAGCGACTGGATCACCTCCCTGCCCGAAGAGCTTGCCCGCTATAACGACGATCCCGACTGCGGCTTCCCCATTAAGCTCGGGATGTTTCTCGATCTCTTCGACGGGCTGTCCTTCATCACCGATAAGAAAAACATCGCCAAGGCGGACAAAGAGGTTCCGATCCTCTTCATCGCCGGCAGCGAGGATCCGGTAGGAAACCGGGGCAAGGGCGTCCGCGCTGCCTGCAAGGCTTTGGAAAAGGCCGGTGTCAAGGACCTCTCCCTCATTCTCTACCCCGGCTGCCGCCACGAAATTCTCAACGATTCCTGCCGGAAGACTGTCGAAAAGGATGTCCTCGACTGGCTGGAAAAACGCATCTTTTAACCCTCACTTCAGAAAGGACTACCCATGAACAAAGAAGAACTTCTCGCCCATTTTGCAAAAGACAGATTTGCCACCGAAACCGTGGGCATTCTCACCGACACCGTCGAGCCCGACCGGGTAGTCTGCCGTCTTGCCATCACCGACGCCCACAAAAATGCCAACGGTGCGGTCATGGGGGGCGCCATCTTTACCCTGGGCGACTTCACCTTTTCTCTTTTGGCCAATCGGGAAAAGCTCTCTACTGTCACCCTGTCGTCCACCATCTACTTTCTCGGGGTAGCCAAGGGCAAGGAGCTGATCGCCACCGCCACTCCCGTCAAGGAGGGGCGTTCGGTCGTGACGGCAGAGGTCACCATCCGGGACGAGCTCGGCAACGACGTGGCGCTTCTGACCGGAAACGGCTTTCGGAAGAGCTGAAACAACATAGGAAAAGGAGAACCCCATGAAAGCCATCGTAACCGGCTTTGAGCCCTTCGGCAAGCTTACCGTGAATCCCTCCTGGGAAGCGGTCAAGCTGATGGCCGACCGACCCGGAAAGTGCATTTCGGTTCAAAAAATACTTTTGCCCGTAGAATACGACCGCTGCGCCGAGCTTCTCTGGGAGGCGGTCTGCCGCTTCTCCCCCGATGTGGTGCTCTGCACCGGCGTGGCGCAGCGGAGAAGCGCCGTCACGCCCGAATATGTGGCGGTGAATGTCAAGGATTCCACTACCCCCGACAACAGCGGCAAGGTGTCGATCTTCGAGAAGATTGTGGACGAGGGGGAGAGCGCTCTCTACACCAACCTGCCGATCGCCGATCTTATAGACGCCATCCATGCGGCAGGCGTGCCCGCCGCGCCCTCCTTCGACGCCGGCACCTTTGTCTGCAACAACCTTTTCTATCACCTGATGTACCGCATCCGCTACAGCGGCAAAAAGCTCTACGGCGGCTTTCTGCACCTGCCGCCCGAGAACGCCGTTTCCTCCCGGGACGCTGCCCGGGCGCTGGAGGCCGTTCTTCTGCTGCTGGCCGACAAGCCTCCGGCCAAGCCCTACACACCGCGGGAGTGATCCCCACCCAGACAGAAAGATAAGCGGAATACAGGGACGGATAAAACCATACACAACAAGAGAGCTGCCATCGATTTATTTTTCGAACCGATGGCAGCTCTCTTATTTCTTTATGATTGCGGAAGTTCTCCGGCGTCTTCCTTCGCCTTCGCGATGGCGTGTGCCAGATTGTCGCGGAAGCGCTCCATATCATAATCGTAAGTCTTACAGAACGCCCGGCAGAGGATCTTGCCCTCCCCGTCCCGCAGAAGCAGCATATGCCGGGTGATCTCCTGTTCGCTGCCGCTGATGCAGAGCCGGCGAACATTCTCCGAAAGAATTTCGGCCCCCGCAAGGGAGATCAGGGGAATGTCCTGAGAGAAGACCTGCGCGTATTCCTCGACCAACGAGGCCGTCCGCTCAAAAATCCGCAGGGTATTCTTTTCAAGGAGAAAGTAGGTCACGGTATAGCGGGTCGAAAAGCTGCGCCCGTTGCGGTGTTTCCGGATCGGCAGCGCGGGGTCGAGCAGGTCGTAGCCCTCAAATTCATAGAAATGGTCGGGATCCTCTTCGGGATAGCCCAGCTGTGTGCGTCCCTCTTCCTTGGCCGCCTCCCGCAAAATTTCGATCTGCTGCTTGATCTGGCCTTCCCCGGTCATCATGTTCAGCGAAGTGAGGAGGATCACTACCCCCACGATCACCGGCGGCATAGCCACCGCCAGGTAGTTCAGACCGGTGCTGATAAAGAGGATGACGCCGACGGCAAAGAACAGATAGGAAAGATAAGAAATCCGCGTCCAGATCAGCGTCCGTTTATAGTGAAAAAAGAGACTGTTGCGTTTATAATCCATGAGAATCTCCCTGTGAGATGAAGTTTCCGCTTTATCCTACCACAAAACTGTCCGGGTTTCAACCCTTTTCCCGCTTTTTGTCGACTTTTTTGCCGCAAGTCCTCCGGTCTCTGCGGGACTGTCCCTTCCCCTAAGAGGAACGCTT
>CAZGQH010000215.1:0-3580 GCA_964527575.1 uncultured Lachnospiraceae bacterium | reverse complement strand
GGCTACCAAGCTTTTGGAGTGCCGGGTGAGCGGTGCGAAAGATCTGGCGACCGCCCGGACGGTGGCCAAGAGCGTCATCTGCTCCAGCCTTCTCAAGGCCGCCATGTTCGGGGCGGACGCCAACTGGGGGCGGGTGCTCTGCGCCATCGGCTACAGCGGTGCGGATGTGGATGTGAGCGCAGTGGATGTCTCCTTCCGTTCGACCGCCGGGGAGGTTGTCGTCTGTCAGGGCGGCGCCGGTATCGATTTCTCTGAGGAGAAAGCCAAAGAGGTGCTCTCGGAGAAGGAGATCGAAATCCTCGTCAGCCTGGGGGAGGGGGATGCCTCCGCCACCGCCTGGGGCTGCGATTTGACCTACGAATATGTGAAGATCAACGGGGATTACCGCACCTGACCGGGCGGTCTTCCCAAAGGAGTCGATATCTGTGGAAAATTTCTTTTCGAATGCCGAACGGGCGGAGGTGCTGACCCAGGCGCTTCCCTATATCCGGCGTTTTAACGGCAAAATCATCGTGATCAAATACGGCGGCAACGCCATGGTCAACGAACAGCTGAAGCAGCAGGTCATGGAGGACATCGTGCTCCTCTGGCTGATCGGCGTAAAAGTGGTTCTCGTCCACGGAGGCGGACCGGAGATCAGCGAGACCATGGAGAAGCTTGGCAAGAAGGCGGTTTTTGTGGACGGCCTTCGGGTGACCGACAAGGAGACGGTGGACATCGTACAGATGGTGCTGGCCGGCAAGGTCAACAAGACTCTTGTCAACCTTCTGGAGATGAAAGGCGGCAAAGCCATGGGCATCTCAGGTATGGACGGCCGCCTGATCGAGGCGGAAATGAAGGATCCGAAGCTGGGCTATGTGGGCGCCATCAAGAAGATTCATGCCGCGCCGATCACCGACCTTCTTGAAAAGGGCTATATTCCGGTGATTTCCACCCTGGGCTGCGACCGGGAGGGGAACGCCTATAATATCAACGGCGATACGGCGGCGGCCTGGATCGCCGGCGCTCTCACGGCCGAGCGTCTGATTATGATGACCGACATTGCCGGCATTCTGAGGGATCGGAACGATCCCTCCACCCTGATTGCCGAGCTGACGGTAGAGGAGGCGGCCACACTGCGGGAATCGGGCGTGATCGCCGGCGGCATGATTCCCAAGGTGGAATGCTGTGTGGAGGCCATCGGCCACGGCGTGAAGAATGTGACCATTATGGACGGCCGGGTGCCCCATGCGATTCTGATGGAGCTTCTCACCGATGAGGGCGCCGGCACCATGGTGACGGGAGGATAAGGATGAGTGAAATTCGCGCGCTGGATGAGCGCTATGTGGCAAACACCTATAAGCGGTTTCCGGTGGAGGTGGCGAGCGGCAAAGGATCGCTTGTCTTTGACACCGCCGGTAAGCGCTATATCGATATGGGCTCAGGCATCGGGGTCACAGCCTTCGGCATCGGGGATGCCGTATGGCAGAAGGCGGTGACCGAGCAGTTGGGCAAGGTCCAGCACACTTCGAATCTCTACTACACCGAGCCCTGTGCCAAGCTGGCCGAGCTCCTTTGCACCCGTACCGGCATGAAGAAGGTCTTTTTTGCCAATTCCGGGGCGGAGGCCAACGAGTGCGCCATCAAGGCCGCCCGCAAGTACGCTGCCGAGCGGCGGGGGATCGCCTCTCCGGTGATCGTCACTCTGGAAAACAGCTTTCACGGGCGGACGATTACCACCCTTGCGGCCACGGGACAGGATCATTTTCACCGGCTTTTTCAGCCCCTGACCCCCGGCTTTGTCCACACCCCCGCCAACGATATCGCCGCCATGGAAAAGGCGCTCTCGCTTCCGGATGTGGCGGCGGTCATGGTGGAGTGCGTGCAGGGAGAGGGGGGCGTTCTGCCCCTCGACCGGGAATTTCTTGAAAAGACCGCCGCTCTCGCCAAAGAGCGGGACATTCTTCTCATCGTGGATGAGGTACAGACCGGCAACGGCCGCACCGGCGCCCTCTATGCTTACATGCACTACGGCGTGACCCCCGATATCGTCACCACCGCCAAGGGGCTTGGGGGCGGGCTTCCCATCGGGGCCGCCCTTCTGGGGGAGAAGGTCGAGGATATCCTCGGCTACGGCGACCACGGTTCCACCTACGGGGGCAATCCGATCGCCTCGGCCGGTGCGCTGAGCATCCTCTCCCGTCTGGACGGGGAGCTTCTCGCCGGGGTGACGAGAAAAGGTGAGCTTCTGCGGAAAGCTTTTGCCGGCGCTCCCGGCATTGAGTCGGTGGTCGGTCTCGGCCTCATGCTGGGACTGAAAACCACCCGCCCTGCCGGCGAGGTGGTGGTGGCCTGCATCGAAAAAGGGGTGCTCTGTCTGACAGCCAAAAACAAAGTGCGGCTTCTGCCCGCTCTGAATATCCCCGAACCGCTGCTTTTGGAGGCAGCGGCCATCATCCGAAGCGTTTGCGCGGAATAAGGAGGTTTTCCATGTCTTTTTATCGGAAGAGTTTTCTCAAGCTGCTTGATTTTACCCCCGAGGAGATCGGGGCTCTGATCGACCTTGCCGCCGAGCTGAAGGCGAAAAAGAAGGCGGGAATCCCCCACCGGCTCTGTGAGGGGAAGAATATTGCGCTGATCTTCGAGAAGACCAGCACCCGCACCCGCTGCGCCTTTGAGGTGGCGGCGGCGGATTTGGGGATGCACCCGGTCTATCTCGACCCCAAAGGCTCGCAGATCGGCAAGAAGGAGAGCATCGCCGACACCGCCCGGGTGCTCGGTCGGATGTTCGACGGCATCGAGTACCGGGGCTTCGGGCAGGAGGTGGTGGAGACCCTGGCCGCCTATGCCGGGGTTCCGGTCTGGAACGGGCTGACCAACGAGTATCACCCCACCCAGATTCTGGCCGATTTTCTCACGATTAAGGAGATCTTCGGATCGCTTGCCGGCAAGAAGCTGGTCTACATGGGGGATGCCCGCTACAACATGGGCAATTCCCTGATGGTGGGCTGCGCCAAAATGGGTATGCACTTCGTTGCCTGCGCGCCGAAGGCCTATTTCCCCGGAGAGGAATTGGTTGCCGAATGCCGCGCTATCGCTGAGAAGACCGGCGCTACGCTGGCATTCTCGGAGGATCCGATTGAAGCCACCAAGGGGGCGGATGTGATCTACACCGATGTGTGGGTATCCATGGGCGAACCCGACAGCGTCTGGAAGGAGCGCATCGAGGCGCTCTCTCCCTACCGGGTGACAAAGGCGCTTCTCGAAAACGCCGGAGAGAACTGTCGCTTCATGCACTGTCTGCCCGCCTTCCACGACCTTGAGACCGAGGTGGGCCGGGAGGTCTACGAAAAGTTCGGTATCGACTGTATGGAGGTCACCCACGAGGTGATCGAGTCGCCCCGTTCGGTGGTCTTTGACGAGGCCGAGAACCGCCTGCATACCATCAAGGCCGTCATGGCGGCCACCCTCTGCCCGGAGCTTTGAGGGATAAAAGGCTTAAAAGGAAAAGAAATAACAAGAGGAGGGAAACGCATTTTGGTGCGTTTCCCTCCTCTTGTTTTGCTGCCTGGATTGGACGGGGATAGGTTTACGGGTTGAG
>CAZGQH010000214.1:0-3596 GCA_964527575.1 uncultured Lachnospiraceae bacterium | reverse complement strand
CGACAAGGATATTCTGTCCGGTGCAGAAGCGGTTGGTGACGGTCAGAAAATAGGCCCATTCGGCAATTTCCTCCGGAGTTGCCCAGCGCTTAAGAGGAGTTTCCTCCATAATCTGCTGCCAAAGCAGAGGGTCATTCATCACACATTCATTCAGCGGTGTCAGAACGCCGCCGGGATCCAGGCTGTTGCAGGTAGCGCCGTATTCGGCAACGCGCATGGCGGCATTTTTCGTGTAGGCTAAGATACCGCCTTTGCTTGCACAGTATTCCGGAAATTCTGCTCCGGTGTGGGCGCTTGCCGAACCGATATGCAAAATCGAGCGGATTTTCTCCTGAATCCCGTATTTTTCCGTGATATGAATCAGCGCTTTCAGGTTGATATCAATGTCGTTCTCGTTTTGCGTTCCGGCATTATTGATTAAAACCTGAATATCCCGGATAACGGGCAGGCTCTCGTAATCCCGGATATCGAGCTGATAATGGGTATAACAATTGTGGTGAACGCCTGCCGGCTGACGGTCGATTCCGATCACCTCATGACCTTCTCTTAAAAAGTGTTCGGCAATCGCCCGGCCGATTCCCTGCGAGGTTCCTGTGATTAAAATCTTCATTTCCGTTTTCCTCCTTCGATATAGGAAAGGTACTCTTGTCCGATCTTTTGCGCTTTCCATCTGCGGATAATCCGATACCCGAACGGTGAGAAAACAATTTCCATAAGTAGCTCCGCAACAGCGCCGGTCAGAGCGCAAACTGTACACTGCAAAACCGTCCAATGAAATCCGTCCCAGAAAATCGGAGCAAATCCGACGAAAACAATCAGGGAAAAGATCAGGTTATCCAGAAACTGACCGATAAAGGTGGAAATGTAGGTCTGGGCGGCGTATGCCAACTTCCCGTTCGGGTTCTTCCGAAAGGCTTTGCCGATTGACCAGTTCAGAAAATTATTGATAACCGCCGACACCAGAAAAGCACAGGTGCTGCCCAAAAGGATAAACCATGTTCCGCCAAGAATGCTGTTCAGCTCGGTATAATCACTGGCGTCTGACGGAATGATGCTTGCGATATAGAAAATAAGGCAGGTGAGAAGATTGATTCCGGAGGCAAGGATTGCAATTTTATTGGACGCCTTGGGACCGAAATACTTAGTAATGATATCCATGCACATAAAAGAAAGCCAGGATATCAGAATACCGCCATCCAAGGCAATCCATTCGGTCTGAAGCAGTGTCTTGTTGGCAAGCAGATTCATACAGATAACGCTGACCACAAACAGCGAAACAACGATTGACGGGATCGATCGGAACAGGATTTCGGTTTCTTTCCGCTCACGCAAAATCCAAGAGACAAAGGAGGATGTCCTCGATTTTTTCTGATTCATAATTGGCTCCGTAAAAACAGGTATTTGACAAAACCAAAAACTACCCTCACAAAAGAAAAAGGCCTTGCAAAACGCAAAGCCACCGCAATCATACTGATGAATCGTAGTCCTGGTTTTGTTTAACGACAGGATGGTACAAACGAACTGTCGACTGCTTCATTCTACACCAATCCTCCCCAAAATACAAGCCTCTCATCAAAAATGTTACAAATTAGTCAAAATTCCTCACCGCCGCAAAAAACGTGAGAAATATGCTCTTGCAAAAACCATCCGCATCGTATATACTCTCATTATAGATATAGAAATAGACTTAGAACCCGACAAGGAGGAATTCATGAAACGAAAAACAGCCTTTCCTCTTCTGATTCTGTCTGTCTTTCTGCTTCTTTTTCCGCTTTCTTCCTGTTTTCAAAAAAAGAGCAGCAATTCTCCGCTGGGGGCGGATACCAGCTTTACAATTTTTATCGAGCCCGCCTGCGACATTTCCCTGTACGGTCTTCGCTGTGAGTATTATCAGAACCGCACTCCGGTCGGCGGGATGGAATACGGAAGCCCGCACTTTGATGAAACCCTTCCCGCCCATGAGCCGATCCGGCTGGCGCTTCCTGCGCTTCTCTTCGAAAAAAACGAAATTCCCACCTTCGGCTTCGCCCTGACGCTCTATCTGGAGCAAAGCGAGGTTCTTCTCCCCTTTCTCACCGAATGGAACGCCCAAAAGGGCGTGCAGTACTCTTTTGTCCTGTCGGGAAATCCCCAAGACGGCTTTTCCCTCACCCCGCAAAACATACTGCCCGCCTTCAAAAAAACGTCCTGGTCGGACCTTCCCGCAGAGCTGCTGCCGCCGGGAGAGAGCCCCTTTCTTCGCAAAAACCAAACAATTTCTTGACAAAACACCTTCTTCCGATTATAATAGACCTGACCGAGCCATGCCGTCGCGCGGTATCACGCCGAAAGGTATTACCGTGAGGAAAGTCCGGGCTTCACAGGGCAAGGATAACGGATAACGTCCGCCGAGGGTGACCTCCGGGAAAGTGCAACAGAAATAAACCGCCTGCCTTCCGGGCAGGTAAGGATGGAAAGGCGAGGTAAGAGCTCACCGGCATTCTGGTAACAGCGTGCAAATGTAAACCCTATCCGAAGCAACACCTATGGGAGGGGTCTTATGACCCGGCCTGCCCGGCCAGATTCCCGTTGGTGGCATAGAGCTTTGCGGCGACGCAAAGCCAAGATAGATGACGGTGCCCGCCCGATCGGGCGGTACAGAACCCGGCTTACCGGCTCGGTCAATCTTTTTTTCACGAGGATCTATGGCTTTTCAGATCGGAAATGTCACCCTGCAAAACGGCCTGATGCTGGCCCCCATGGCAGGGGTGACCGATTATGCCTTTCGAGCGCTCTGCATCGCCTGCGGGGCGGAATATACCGTCTCGGAGATGGTCTCTGCCAAAGCGATGCACTATCGGGACGAAAAAACCGCGCTGCTCGCCCGGGTGCGCCGGGCGGAGCTTCCCATGGCAGTTCAGCTCTTCGGCAGCGAGCCGGCGATTTTGGCCGAAGCAGCGCTTCTTCTCACCACCGGAGACTATCGCGGATGCGTCAGCGAGGTGACCCCTTCCGCCATCGATCTCAACATGGGCTGTCCGGTTCGCAAAATCGTGACAAACGGCGAGGGCTCTGCCCTGATGAAGGATCCCCATAAAGTTTACGACATCGTCCGGGCGGTCGCCCGGGCAACCCACTTGCCGGTGACCGTCAAGATCCGGGCCGGCTGGGACAGCGCTCATATCAATGCCGTCGAGATAGCGCAGGCCGCCGAGGAGGCAGGAGCCGCTGCCCTGACGGTACATGGCCGCACAAGAGAGCAGCTCTACCGCCCGCCGGTGGACTATACCGTCATTGCGAAGGTCAAGAACGCCCTCCATATTCCGGTCATCGCCAACGGCGGCATTTTTTCCGCCGCCGACGCTCTTTCTGTCAAAAAAGAGACCGGCTGCGACGGCCTGATGATCGCCCGGGGAGCGGAGGGAAACCCCATGATCTTCTCGGAAATCCGGGCGGCACTAAATCATGAGAACTACACTCCTCCCACAGAGAAAGAACTCCTTGGTATGGCAAGAAAACATGTATCCCTGCTCTGTGAGGACAAAGGGGAAAATGTCGGCGTGCGGGAAGCCCGCAAGCACCTGGCCTGGTATGTCAAAGGAATCAAGGGTGCCGCC
>CAZGQH010000213.1:0-3600 GCA_964527575.1 uncultured Lachnospiraceae bacterium | reverse complement strand
GTGTGTGATACAGACCACCTGCGTACTGAGCGAGAGCTCGCTGAGCTTAATTCCGATCTTCTGCGAGGTCTTGCCCGACACGCCGGTATCCACCTCGTCAAAAACAATCGTGGGAACCGCCTCGGCATCGGCCAGGACGCACTTGATCGCCAGCATGATGCGGGAGAGCTCGCCGCCTGAGGCGATTTTGGTCAAGGGCTTCATAGGCTCTCCGATGTTGGTCGAGATGTAAAACTCCACCTCGTCAAAACCGTCGGCCGACAGTCCGCCGTGCTCGTTTTCCCGAGGCGTAAGCTCTCGAGGCGTGAGCTGCACCGAGAAGGAAACTCGGCCCATATCGAGATAACCGAGAACCTGACAGATCTTTTCCGAAAGCCTTTCTCCCGCCTCACTGCGGCGGCGGCGAAGATCTTCCGCCAGAAGGAGAAGCCCCTCCTTCTGGCTGTCGCGCTGACGGGTCAGCTCGACAAGCCGTTCATCTGCCGATTCGATGGCGGCAAGCTCCTCCCGGCATTTTTCAAGAAAGGCCAGCACTTCCCTCTCATCCGCACCGTATTTTCGCTTCATCCGCCGGATCACATCCAGCCGTTCGGCGATCTCTTCCAGCTCCTGTTCAGGATTGTCGGAGGCAGCGGGCATGAACGCAGAAAGCGCTTTGGCAATCTCTTCGAGCTCGGCCTGAATGTCGGAAAGCCGCTCTGCCAGCGCCTCCGCCTCGGGAAAGAGCTCGGCAAGCCCAGATGCCGCATCGGTGGCAGCTTCCACAAGCTGTGAGGCGGAAAAGCTCTTGCCGCCCTTATAAAGCGCCCGATAGGCCGTCAGCACTTTTTTCCCAACCTGCTTGGCATTTTGCAGAAGCTTTTTCCGGTTGTTCAGCTTCTCTTCCTCGCCTTCGGTTAGGGCGGCGGCTTCGATATCGTGAATCTGATAGCTGAGAAGCTCCTTGCGGCGCTCCTTGTCCCGTTCGTTTTCCAGGATACGGCGGATTTCTCCTTCGGTCTCCCGGAATTTCCGATAGGCGGCGGTATAGACCGAAAGCGCCTCCTCGTTCTTGGCATAGCGGTCGAGATAGCGGATATGGTTGGCAGGATTCTGCAGTACCTGACTGTCGTGCTGTCCGTGAATGTTGATCAGTCCCATACCGCAGAGCCGTCCCACTGTGACAGACACCGACCGACCGTTGAGCTTGACGCTCACTTTGCCGTCAGCCGTCAAGGTTTTCAGAATGGTAAGCGTTCCGTCCTCCAACGAAATACCGTATTCATCAAGAAATGCCTCAACCTCGGGAGAAATGTCGGTAAAGAAACCCGAAACCAGCGCCTTTTCCTCCCCGGTTCGGATCAGCTCCCGCTGTGCCTTAGCGCCCAGAAGGAAGGCGATGGAATCGATCAGAATCGATTTCCCCGCGCCGGTCTCGCCGGTCAGCACCGTAAAGCCGGATGAAAAATCCGCGTCCAGCTTCTTGATAACGGCAATGTTTTCAATATGAAGTGAAGTAAGCAGAGAGCCCTTCCCCCTTTCTTTTATGCAGTCGGCATTCAGGCATCCAGCTCGGTATAGGAGAGAATCTTTTCGCAGGTTCGTTTGGCCTCCTCGGCGGTATGCAGAACCGCGATAATGGTGTCATCCCCCGCAATACTGCCGATAATCTCATGGCGGCAGATCGAATCGATGGCCGCCGCTGCGGCGTTGGCCATACCGGAATAGGTCTTGACCACCAGAAGATTCTGGGCAAAATTGACCGCCGTGACAGTCTCCATCAGAATGTTGTGATATTTGGCCTTGGTCTCGCCGGGCTCCGCCGATTTGACCGAATATTTATACCGTTCTCCGTCGACGGCCTGCTTGACAATCTTCAGCTCTTTGATATCCCGGGAGACAGTCGACTGCGTCACCGCATAGCCCAGCTTCTGCAGCTCGGCCGTCAGCTCCTCCTGGGTCTCGATATCTTTTTTGGTGATAATCGAAATAATGGCGTTTTGTCTTTCTTTTTTCAAGAAACTATCCTCCCAGACAGCGTTACAGATCGGACATTTTGCGGAACAAAACATGACAGAAACCACCTGAGGGTGAGATCAGCTTCACATCCTGTCCGGAAAATGTGATTTCAACGCGATCCCCGTCGGAAAGTTCTGTCGTGCGTTCCCCGTCCAGCGTGAGACAGGAAGTTGTGTGGGAATGGTGTATGGCAACCGAAAGCTTTGCCTGCCCGGAAAAAACGATAGGGCGGGCTTTCAGAGAATGAGCACAGATAGGAGTAACCTCGATGATCTTCAGCGCCGGGTCGATGACCGCCCCGCCCGCCGACATAGCATAGGCCGTAGAACCGGTAGCAGTGGAAAAGATCACACCGTCCGCCCGATAACGGCTGACCGGCTCGCCGTCATAGGAGAGGGAGAGCTCGATCATGCCATGGCCGTCCGCCTTGCTGATAACCGCGTCGTTCAGCGCAGGAAGATTCATACATTCCTCTCCGCATGCCCGATAAAGTGACACCGAAAGCCGGGAGCGAGACTCGGTTTTGAAGTCGGAAGAAAGAATGGCGGGCAGCCGGTCGATATCGTCTTTTTCCAGCTGCGCAATATAGCCAAGCCTTCCGAGATTGACCGCCAAAATGGGAATGCCAAAGGCGGCCGCCCGATCGGAAGCGCGAAGAATCGAACCGTCTCCGCCCAGCACCACCATGGCATGAGCATCCCGATACAGCTCTTCCCCCGCAAGAAAGGAGATTCCGGCGATGGGCAGCGTCTTTTCAAGCGCCTTTTCGGCGACCACGAAAAAGCCGTTTCTTATGAGAAGTTCGGCCGCTCTGCGCGAATAGGTAAGGTCCGGATCGCGGGTAGGATTGGGTACAAAAACAATTTTTTTCAAAGCAAACTCCTTTTCGGGGTTCTTTTCAGTCCGGCAGGTTCGATTTCCCGGCAAGGTGAAAGAGCGCCAGAAACTCGGTATTGCCGTCGCCCCCTGTGATCGGCGACTCCATAAGACGGTCAAAGACAAAGCCGACCGCCTCCGCCGAGGCGATCACCTGATCGACCGCCGCCTTTCGGGCGGCGCTGTCGCGGACGATGCCGCCCTTGCCCACCTTCTGCTTTCCCACCTCGAATTGCGGCTTGATCAGCGAAAGAAAGAAACCGTCCGGACGAAGCAGAGTTGCAATTACCGGATGCAGCAGGGTCTGCGAGATAAAGGAGACATCCATAACGCAGAGATCACAACGCTCCCCGATGTCCGAGACCGTCAGGTAACGGGCATTGCAGTTCTCAAGCGAGACCACCGCAGGATTTTTCCGAAGTGAGGAATCCAGCTGGCCGCTTCCGGCATCCACCGCATAGACCCGTCGGCAGCCCGCCTGCAAAAGGCAGTCGGTAAAGCCACCGGTAGAGGCGCCGATATCCAGCGCAGACATACCTTTTACCGAGAGGGAGAAGGTCTTCAGCGCTGCCGCAAGCTTTAAGCCACCCCGGCTGACATAACGGGGGCCATCCCCCAAAAGTTTCACCGAAGCACCCTCCGGCGGCTCAAAGGAGGCCTTGGTAACCGGCTTTCCGTTGCAGAAAACGGCGCCAGACTCGACAAGCTCCTGCCCCTGGGTACGGC
>CAZGQH010000212.1:0-3621 GCA_964527575.1 uncultured Lachnospiraceae bacterium | reverse complement strand
AGAGGCCGGGGAGGAGGGAGAGCTTTGGATCGGTATGACTTCACGGCTGCCGGTCAGGAAATCCCTGATCCGGTTGTTGGGAAATCCTGAGCTGCTATCCGACTTTCTGGCAGAACAGGATGTAGGCGGGCATGTAACGGAGGTTATCCTTGTCTATTCAGGTTTATTTCCTTTTACAGCGGTATTAAAGACCGATCAGGAAATTTTTTACCTGACAATTGATGAAAAAGAGCTTCTATCCCTATCCGATGACCATGTTTATCGACTGTACAAAGCGGATGAATATACATACAACTTTTTGAAACGCCGCGTTAAGTTGATTGTCAATGGTATGGAACTGGATGCTGTCGGGAAGACGCTGAATTCCACCGTCATGCTTCCGTTGTGGAATGTATTAGCAGCGTTTGGCGTTGGCACGGTAACGACGGAAGATCGGATGATTATCGTTTGCGATAAGAAATACTGTCTGGATTTTGATTCTTTTACTTTGACAGAAGAGAACGGATCGAACGATTTGATTCCGGTGATGCCGGGAGGTTTCCGCTACTGGGAATATACCGGATTCAATGTTCTTGTTGACAGCGCCTCTTTATCGCAATTGTTGCATGTGATCGGCGTGGATGCCACGATTTCTCTGGAGGAAGAGAAAATGGTGGTTACGATTCAGTAGGTGCGGAGCGAGGACAGATCGTTGTCAGGATAGCAGTCAAAACGGTAAAAAGTTCGAAATAATCCCAGTTGAAGAGCTTGCTTGCAAAACAAGTTACTTGGGCTTTTTTGTAAATTATCCTAAACAAAAAATAATTCAGTTTCATTCAAGGAGGTTTTTATGACCGAAAAAGAAAAATCCCATGCCGAGCTGCTCTACCAGCCGGGCGATCCGGAGCTTACGGCAGACCGGGAGGTCACGGTAGAAAAGTTATATGCCTACAACAAGCTTCATCCCCTCGATCGGGAGGGACGGCGGGAGGCGCTGTGCGGCCTTCTCGGTCGGGTGGGGGAGGGCTGCGTCGTGGAGCAGCCTCTCTTCTGCACCTACGGCTACAATACCACGCTGGGGGATAACTGCTTTCTGAATGTGAATTGCAAGCTGATGGACAGCGGAAAGATTACCATCGGAAACAATGTCTTTATTGCGCCGAATGTCTGTCTTGTGACCGAAGAGCATTCTATGGAGGTGGACGAGCGGCTGGCGGGGCTGGAATACACCCACCCGGTGACGATCGGCGACAAGGCCTGGCTCTGCACCGGTGTGATCGTGCTGCCGGGAGTGACGATCGGGGAGGGCGCTGTGATCGGCGCGGGAAGTGTGGTCACCAAGGATATTCCTCCCTACAGTCTGGCAGTGGGCAATCCCTGTAAGGTGATCCGTTCGCTGAAAAAGGATTGAAGCGGGGCTCTCTGCTTTTTATCAATACAGGATAGGGCTGCTGCAGGTTCTCAAATCCGAGCCTGCAGCGGCCTTTGCTGCATTTTTACGGAACTGATACAATAAGAAACGATATGTCTGTTTTTTTCTGCGGTTCCCTTGACGGAACCTGCTGTTTATGATAGAATTTTCCTGACAGGGCGGCTCTGTTTCAGAAAGAAAAAGCCGTCGATGAACGAGAAAATTTGCAAGGAGGAACCCATGACAAAAGACGAGATGATCCAAACATTCAATTCCCTGAAGATCCCGGGAATGGGAGTGCTGACCGAGCTATATGAGCTGAAGGGGGATTTTATCAATCTGGTCTATACGCTGCCGAGCGGGCAGCAGGTCAGGCTATGGGAGGATGAGAAGACCTATCTCGGCGCCGAGCTCTGCAAAGAGGGCAGAGAGCGCTGTTATGGGCTGGTGGCAGACGAGCGCTATCTTCTGGTCTGTGAATACGGGGCGGGCGGGCGTGACGCCGAAATCGTCTATTTCAGCCGACTGGATTCTATCCGGTCGGACGGCGAGTAATTTATTTTTAATAAGGAGAATACCGTCATGAAAATAGAAAACAGGTTTCTGATTCTTCCGCTGGGCTACGAGGCCCGGGGGAAAAAGCTCTGCCTTTACCGCGGGGAAGAGCTGGTCTTCGAGGCCGATGTCCCTCTCGATCCGGTGACGCCCGATTATGAGATCGCTGTCGATCTTTCGGCCTATCGGGGGGAGGAGCTGCGGCTTGCTCTTTCGCCGGAAATCGATTTTTCCCCCCGCTTTGCCGATGCCGCTCCCGAGGAGGCCGGCATCTATCGGGAAAAGTACCGCCCACAGGCGCATTTTAGCGCCAAGCGGGGCTGGATCAACGACCCCAACGGCCTTGTGTACGACGGAGCCCGCTATCATCTCTTTTTTCAGCACAACCCCTACTCTCACCGATGGTCAAATATGACCTGGGGACATGCGGTGAGCGGTGACCTTCTCACCTGGGAGGAGAAGGCACCGGCGCTTTTGCCCGACGAACTCGGCACCATGTTTTCCGGCTCGGCGGTGATGGACCTTGAGAACCGCTCGGGTCTTGGCGCAAAGGGACAGGGCGTTATGCTCCTCTTCTATACGGCGGCGGGGGGAACCTCCAGGCGGTCGCAGGGGCAGAAGTTCAGTCAGTGTCTTGCCTTCAGCCGGGACGGGGGCGAGACCTTCGAAAAGTACGCCGGCAATCCGGTGGTCTCTCACCGGGAGGCGGAGAACCGGGATCCCAAGGTGATCTATGTGCCCGAGCTCTCGGCCTATGTGATGGCGCTCTACTTAAACGACAACCGCTATGCCCTCTATACCTCGGAGGATTTTCTGCACTGGACATTTTTGCAGGAGCTGACGCTGTCCGGGGATGCCGAGTGTCCCGACCTCTATCCGCTGACCGTCGAGGGATCGGGTGAGAAATACTGGGTTCTTTCGGGTGCTTCCGACCGCTATCAGCTGGGTCATTTCACGAAAGAGGGCTTTCGGCCGGAAGGGGAGGTGGGGCGGCTCCACTACGGAAGCAACAGCTATGCGGCGCAGACCTTTTCGGACATTCCCGTCACCGACGGCCGACGGCTGCGGATGGCCTGGAACACCATGCAGACGCCGGGCACGAAATTCTGCTGTTCCATGTGTACGCCCTGCGAAATGGCGCTGAAGAAGATCGACGAAAAAGTGTTTCTGACCGCCTATCCCATCGCCGAGTACAGGCGCCTCTTCTGTCACGAGGAAGAACTTTCGCTGAACGGACTCACCCTCGGAAAAACACTCCTCAGCCGTCGGGCTCCCGAGCCCCAGTGGATGGATTTTTCGCTTGACCTTTCGGCCGATGCGCTTCTCTCCCTCTCGCTCTTCGGCGAGCGCATGGAGATCGATGCGGAAAAGGGGATCCTCTCGATTCTCAGCTCGAACATGCCGCTCTGTCGCCGGGAAGGGAAGATTCGTTTTCTCGTGATTGCCGATACCACCGGCTTTGAAATCTATGCCGATCGGGGGCAGGCCTTCCTCTGCAAGGGCTTTTTGGCCGACTTCTCGCTTTCCCGGCTGGAGCTCACGATTCAGAGGGGTGAAGTGAAAGAGCTTACCGCGCAGCTGGCCGGGCTGAAGAGCATCTGGAAGTGAGGAGCCGTATGAAAAAGATAACCTATTCGGCGCTGGCCGGGCGCCTGACCGATCTTCGCCGCCTGTCG
>CAZGQH010000211.1:0-3641 GCA_964527575.1 uncultured Lachnospiraceae bacterium | reverse complement strand
GGAGTAGGAGGAATAGTCTCCGAACAGACCGGAGTACTCGCTCTTCTTCATGATTTGGAAGCCGGCCGGGTCGATCTGCCATCCCCATTCGCTGGCCTTCAGGGTGGGGTTCGGAACGCCTGCCATCATGTTGCCCCGTCCGTTCTTATCCCGATCGGACGAGATGCAGCTCGACATATAATAGGAGAAGGAGAAGAAGTCGACCTTGCCCTGACGGAGAATGTCGGCGTCGTTTTTGCTGACCTCCAGCGTTACGCCCCGCTTTTCGAGCAGTGCCTTCGCATAGAAGGGGTAGGCGCCCTTCGCCTGCACATCACCTGCCAGATAGTTGAAGAAGCGGTTCTCCTCCAAGGCGGCCAGCTGATCCTCGGGGGAGCTTGTCAGAGGATAGAAGGGGGTGTGGATCAGCATGCAGCCCACCCGCAGGCTGGGCTCGATGGCGTGGGCGGCCGCCACCGCCTCGGCGCTGGCCACCAGCATGTTGTGAAGGGCGGTCACCCGCACCGAAAGGGTGTTTTCCTCCTCCGACAGGAGCATGGCGCCGTTGATATAGGCGCCGAAGGGAACCAGCACCGAGTTGATCTCGTTGAAGGTGAGGTAGTACTTGACCTTGCCCCGGTAGCGCTCAAAAACCGTTTTGGCATAGCGGAGGAAGAACCCGACCAGGGCGCGGTTCCGCCAGCCGCCGTATTTTACCGCCAGGTGCATGGGGGTCTCATAGTGGGAGAGGGTGACCACCGGGGTGATCTTATGGGAGGCAAGACAGTCGAAGAGGCGGTCGTAGAAGCGCAAACCCTCCTCGTTGGGACTCTCGTCGTCACCGTTCGGGTAGATCCGGCTCCAGGCGATCGAGAGCCGGAGGGTGGAGAAGCCCATCTCGGCAAAGAGGGCGATGTCTTCCTCGAAACTGTGGTAAAAGTCGATGCCGTAACGGTTGGGATAGTAGAGCTCGGGGTCGATGGTGGGCGTGATCCGGCGTTCGCCCATGTGGGTGGCCGAATAATAGTCCATAATCGAGGGTCCCTTGCCTCCCTTGTCCCAGGCGCCCTCCACCTGATTGGCGGCGATGGCGCCTCCCCAAAGGAATTTTTTGTTGGTTGCCATAGAATTACCTTACCTTTCTTGTCGATGAAATAGGGGGATACCCCGAGCGGCATTTCTGCCTCTCGGGGTTTTTGCAGGAGTTTTTCTTCGGACTGTTCTCTCTCTGAGAAGGGTCAGCCCAGATGGGAATCGTCCTCATGCAGGGTGAGAAGATAGTCGCCTGCCGTCACGCTGCCCTCCGCCGTGGTGTCAATCGCGCTGTAAAGGGCGGAGTTGGTGATGACGATGGGGGTGGTCAGGTCGTAGCCCTCCTTGTCCAGCGCATCCAGATCGAAGGAGAGAATCAGATCGCCGGTGCGAAGCTCGTCTCCGCTCTTTCGGTAGGCGGTGAAATAGCGTCCGCCCAGCGATACGGTGTCCCGTCCGACGTGGATGAGAAGCTCGGTTCCGTCGTCGCTTAGAATGGTAAGGGCGTGATGGGTGTCAAAGAGATTGACGATCTTGCCGTTCACCGGGGAATAGAGGTGGCCGTCGCTGGGGACGATGGCGCAGCCCTTGCCGAGAATTTCCTGCGCGAAGGTTTCGTCGGATACCTCCGACAGGGGAAGGACACTGCCGGTCAGGGGACTGGCGATGGTCATGACCTTTTCCTTGATTGCCGTCGAGACCGGGGCAGCCTCAGGCTCGCTGCCGGCCAGCACATGGCCGCGGGAGGGAGCACTGGCACCGTTTGCCGTTACGCCGGCCGCCACCGGACTCTTTTCGCGATAAAGAATCAGTGTGAGCGTGAAAGAGAGGATCAGAACAATCGCCATGGTGATCAGACCCGATATCAGGTTGGCGAAGGTGTCGCCGCCGACCATCTGGATCAGGGAGAAAACCGAGGGAGAGCCGCCCATGGTGTAAGCAACCAGACCGCGGACTCCGGCAAATACGCCGGCCGCGCCCGAGGCGATACAGGCCGCGATGAGGGGCGTTTTGTATTTCATGGTGACACCGTAAAGCGCCGGTTCGGTGACGCCGGCCACGACCGCCGAAACGCCGGCACCGGTCGCGATCTGTTTGACACTTTTATCCTTGGAACGAAGGGCTACGGCCAAGGACGCAGCTCCCTGTGCCAGATTGGAGCAGAACATGGTAGTAACGACGATCGGGTCGTATCCTAAGGATGACAAACTGATGGTGGCAATGGGAACCAGGGAGTAGTGCATGCCGGTCATGACGACAAAAGGCATGATGGCCGCCAGAACGGCGATGGTCAGCCAGCCGGCGCGGGCGTACAGGAAATTGATGCCGTCGGCCAGATAGTTACCCAAAATGGCGCCGATCGGGCCTACCACGATCAAGGCTAACGGCGCCGAAATCAGAACGACCAGTAAGGGCTTGAAGAATACCTTGATGAGACTGGGAGAAATTTTATCGGCAAAATCCTCAATATATTTCATTATGGGAATCATAATGAAAACCGGAAGCACGCTGGAGGCATAGACTGCCGATGTGACGGGCAGTCCCAGAAAACGAACGGGGCCTGCGGCAAAGAGAGCTGCCAGATCGGGATGAAGCAGAACGCCCGCGATGAGCATGGCAAGCGGTTTGCTGGAACCGAGCCGTTCCGCAATGGAAGCGGCGAGAAGAATCGGGAGGAAGTAGAAGAGGGCATCGCCGATGATGGCAAGAATCGAATAGGTGGTGGAGTCGGTGGAAAGCCAGCCGAAGGTGGTGAGGAGGGTGACGAGCACCTTGACCATACCACCTCCGAGCATGGCGGGGAGAAGCGGTGTCATGCATCCTGCCACAAACCCGAAGAAGCGGGAGAAGATATTCTGTTTCGGCCCGCTTCCGTCTTTTTTCACCGCATCGGTAATGCTGTCCTTGGAGACGCCCAGAGAAGTGATGGCGGCATAGACCTTAGGCACATCGTTTCCGATGACTACCTGATACTGTCCGCCCTGACGGATCACACGGAGCACACTGCCCACCGCTTCCACTTCGCTGTCCGAGGCGAGATCCTCGTCGGCCAGGTTGAAGCGAAGCCGGGTCATGCAGTGCGTCACACTGATGACATTATCTTTTCCGCCGATCGCTTCGAGAATTTTCTCGGCGTCGGCGCGGAAATCTTTTTTCATGGATAGGAGTCCTTTCCTTTCTGCCGCGCTTTTTGTAAAAGCGCAGACCTTTGGGAACATAGTATGGAACAGGGAAGGAAAATCTATGCACCTTTTGCGGGAAGGTATGCGGCAGGAAAGAACTGGGGTAGATTTTGTTACGATTCCGTATGATAATCTCAAATAAAAATTTTGACGGTGCCGATCCTATTATGGATTAGATTGTCTTGCTCATAAGTGAAATTTTAGAAAATGGTATTGTTTTTTCTCAAAAACATTGTATCATGTAAAGACAAGAAAACGGGCTGCAAGACCCCGCATCACCTGCGGCAGGCGTTGTTTTCTTCTGTAAAAGCAAGGAATGGATAGATCGGAAAATTTCATGGAATTATGGGATTTATATACGTATGACCGTCAGAAGACCGAACATACCATGCGGCGTGTGGATGCTCAGCCGGAAGGGTATTTCCGACTGGTCGTCCATGTCTGTAT